>CAZHAO010000051.1:0-9919 GCA_964530375.1 uncultured Methanotrichaceae archaeon | reverse complement strand
TCTTCGTATCGAAGAACCAGCCGAGCAACGTCGTCATCGTGGACGTTGCGGGCGGCGGCTGGCCCCCCTCGCCGGGACCTGGGCCCGGTCCTGGGCCGTGGCCATCGGCGGGATCTGCGAGGGTTATCTTCAGCTCGGGTTGGCTCACAGGCTACAGCGTCTTCGTCGACGGCTCTTACGTCGGAGGCGACGGCCAGGGCGGCGACCCCCTCGACGGGACCTTCAGCCTGAACGTCGCAGGAAACCAGCTCCACACTCTGGAGATCTCCTCCGGCGGCGAGACATACTCCGAGGAGGGGACGTTCCTAACAGGCTACACCTACAGGCTCTCAATATAATGGGGATTGGAAGCGGCTGCCGACCTTTTGCCGCCCGCCAGTCCTCTATCTTTTAAAGTATATTCAGAAATTGTATCGCCCTGAAAGCACATCTTATAACTAGCTGGCCTGAGAAAGGAGATGTCCATGGCCCCCGGCTTAAAGCTGTTGGGCTGGGTCGAGGTTGATGGAAGAAGACTCAGCAAGGCCCAGCTCGATGAACTCCTCGAAACGAGCCCCGCCTCGTTATCGAGCTTCGGGGGCGAGTTCCTCCTCCGCTGGGACGGCTGGGCCGCCCGCGACCGCTTCGGGATCATCCCCGGCGACTGTCCTGCAGGAGCCATCGTCTGCGATGACAATGTGGTGGGCGTCGTCGACCCGCGCCCGCCGGAGCTGGGCCTCGCTCAGGCCATCGAAACCGCCGTTCGGCTCCGGAGCGACGAGGGGGTCGTCGCCCTCTCCGGCGGCGTGGACTCGGCCCTGGTGGCGGCCATAGCCAGAAGGGAATGCATCGTGGTGGGGGTCGAGGGTTCCAGCGACCTGAAGAGGGCCAGGTCGTTCGCCGACGCCCTCGACCTGGAGCTGGAGGTGGCATTGATCGACCCGGGAAGGATCGAGGAGGCCCTGGCCGCCGTTCTCCCCGTCATACCCAGCCCCAACCCCGTCGACGCCTCCGTCGCCGCCACCCTCTACTTCGTGGCGGAATGGGCCGCTCTTCACGGCACCGAGAGGATCCTCGCGGGCCAGGGGGCCGATGAGCTCTTCGGCGGGTACGCCCGGTACCTGGATACGACGACCCTCGCCGCGGATCTGGAGCGGGACTTTCGGGGCCTCCCCCTCCAGCTGGCCCGGGACCAGGCGGTGGCCGGCCTCTTCGGCGCCTACTTTTCTCTTCCCTACCTGGACGTCCGGGTGGTGAGGACGGCCATGGCGATACCTCCAGAGGAGAAGGTCAAAGAGGGCGTTCGAAAAAGGCCGCTCCGGGAGGTTGCGGCGCGGCACATGCCAATTGACTTCGCCCATCGCGAGAAGAAGGCGATGCAGTACGGGTCGGGGGTAATGCGGGAGATGAAGAGGCTTGCGAGGAGGAGGGGGTACAAGGGAGTACAAGAGTGGATGAAGATAGATAATTATATATTATGATTGAGCAAGCTTAACACGTATTCCCTCCACACAATGTCGAGGGTACCATGGTGAAGTCCAAATACTCCCTTGGGCCTGGGCGAAAGAATTCATGGTTGCGCATATGTAGATAGTACTCTCAAGATGCGGCGGGAACGTTGATAAGGTTGAGGCAAAATATTTATATATTCGAATCAAGAATAAACTAAAATAGATAAGGTCGGAGGTGCAGTATATGAGATTGCATATAATTTTAGCCATATTGTGTATCGCCTTTTCTTCTGGGGCTGCTTGGGCAGAGGATGCCTCCGAAGGGATTGCGTCAGAAACGACTTCAGATGATGAGGAATCCTCTTCGGACATCTTTTTACAGGAGGGCGCATCAGGTACTTTCATCCGGGATGGGTCCGGAAATTATACTCTAACTATATCAAATGTAATTCCGCATACCATCTATTTCTCAGATAGGCCTGTGAAAGATTCGGGCTTTGTCCCCCTCGACAAATTCATCGCTGGTTTTAACTGGGGTCCTGAAAACCCACCCAACGCAGCTATAATTATTCGGGAAGGGGATGAAGAAGAAGATGTCATATTCGCACAGCTTACCGCTCCATATTATGATGAAACAAACCAGTCTCTCGTTTACACCTGTAAAGTTCTGTCGGAATACCAAGCGAGATCAGAGCGGTTGCAAGAGATGGCCCCACTAGCAGACACGTCAATTCCAGAAACGTTTGGTGCAGTCCTATTGGTAATCGATGACTGCCCGTGTCTGTGGGCACCAGCACAGTGTGCTGATCATTGCTCAAACAGTTGTTGTTCGACTTCGTGGAAAACATTCCCAAATTTTGCCTGTGTTTACGATGGAGCATGCTGCAAAAAATGCTATTTGACCCCCCAGTAACTCAAGCAGTTAAAGTGGCGGCGGCGCACCCCGCGGCTTGCTAGCGGGATGCCCCGCAGCCTTACTCTATTGATTTATAGGTCAGCCTCTTTCATCATGTAGAATTGATCCCTTTAACTGAGCAAAATATACAATGTAAGATAATAATAGTTTATCGATTATATGCTCATCTTTGTAGCCGCTGGGTTACTCGAAAAAACTATGATTTAAATTTTAGATGTCAACGCCCAACTCAAAAATTTATATAAAGAACTTTGGAAAAGATTGCTCACGATCAACGATTCATCCAGCGATCCCGCAATTTCACCGTTTCCTTTTTCAACAGATAGTACATTTCGGAACATATAGGTGGGATCGCAATTGTCTTTGGTTTGTGAACTCAGGTCCGGAAGGCTCTTTCTCGCGAGCCTCGATCACGACTCTGAGATCGTCGCCTCCATCACGAACCTCGCCGAGTCGCTGGGGATCGAGGCCGGCGCCGTCGCCGCCATAGGGGCGCTGAAGAGGGCCGAGATCGGCTACTACGACCAGGTGACCCACGAGTACAGACCGATGGAGATCGACGGTCCCGTGGAGATATCAAGCCTCTCCGGAAACATCTCCATCAGGGACGGGAAGCCCTTCCTCCACGCCCACGCAACCCTGGCGGACTCGGAGGGAAACGTAGTGGGCGGCCACCTATCGAGGGGGACGGTCTTCGCCGCCGAGGTCTATCTCCGGGAGCTTCTCGGGCCGCCGCCGACCAGAAGACACGATCCTGCGACGGACCTCTTCCTCTGGAGTGACGCCGATTGAAGACCGCCGAGTACTTCGAGGTTCTCGAATCGGGGCTGGCCGAGGCGATGAAGATCGCGGGCGAAGCCCGAGGTCAGGGCAAAGACCCCAGCCTCTCGGTGGAGGTCCCGACCGCGGTGGACCTGGCCGAGAGGGTCGAGAAGCTGATCGGGATCGAGGGGATCGCCGCAAGGGTCCGGGAGCTGGAGGCTGAGGGGATGAGCCGGGAGGAGGCGGCCCTCGCCATAGGCCTCGACTTCGCCGAGGGGAGGATCGGGAGCTTCTCGTCGAAGATCGAGGCGATCGAGAGCGCCATCCGGACCTCTGTCGCCCTCCTGACGGAGGGGGTGGTGGCTGCCCCCATCGAGGGGATCGCCAAGGTTGAACTGGGCAAAAACGACGACGGGACCGAGTACCTCAAGGTCTACTATGCCGGGCCCATTCGGAGCGCCGGGGGGACAGCCCAGGCCCTCTCCGTCCTCGTCGCCGACTACGTCCGGCGCGGGGTGGGGATCGATCGGTACAAGCCAAGGCCTGAGGAGGTGGAAAGGTACGTCGAGGAGATCGGCCTCTACCGGCGGGTGGCGGGGCTCCAGTACGTTCCATCCGACCAGGAGATAAGAACCCTCGTTCGAAACTGCCCCATCTGCATCGAGGGGGAGCCGACGGAGGAGGAGGAGGTCTCGGGGCATCGAGACCTGGAGAGGATCGAGACCAACAGGATCAGGGGCGGGGTCGCCCTCGTCTCAGCCGAAGGGATCGCCCTCAAAACGCCGAAGCTGAAAAAGCACGTCTCGAAGCTCGCGATCGAGGGGTGGGACTGGCTCGACGAGCTGGCCAGCGGCGGAAAGAAGGACGGCTCTGCCTCCAGCGAGAAGTTCCTCCGGGACATCATCGCCGGAAGGCCGGTCTTCAGCCACCCCCACCGTCCCGGAGGGTTTCGGCTTCGGTACGGAAGGTCCCGGAACACGGGCCTGGCGGCAGCCGGGTTCAGCCCCGCAACGATGGTCCTTCTTAAGGAGTTTCTCGCCGCCGGGACCCAGGTGAAGGTGGAGCAGCCGGGAAAGGCGGCGGCGGTCTCGCCCGTCAGCAGCATCGAGGGGCCGACGGTGAGGCTTCTAAACGGAGACCTGGTGCGGATCGACACCCAGGAGGAGGCGGAAGTTCTCAAAAACGAAGTCGTCAGGATCGTGGACGTCGGCGAGATTTTGATCAGCTTCGGCGACTTTCTCGAGAACAACAGGACCCTTGCCCCCGCGTCCTACTGCTTTGAGTGGTGGGCGGCGGAGCTGGCGGAGGCGGGAGGCGACCCCTCGGGCCGCGAGAAGGTCGGGGCCGAGGAGGCGATCGAGATATCGAAGAGGTGGAAGGTCCCTCTCCACCCGAGGTTCACCTACCTCTGGCACGACTTGTCCATCGAAAAGTATAGGGAGCTGAGAGGGACGGTCTCGTCGGAGGGGGTGCTTGAAGGCGGCGTCCTTCTCCTGCCGCTCTCGACTATGGAGTCCCTGGAGACCCTCCTCGTCTTGCACAGGGTGAGGAGCCAGAGGATGGAGGTCGACGATCCCCGGCCCCTCCTCCTCTGCCTCGGGATCGAGCCCGGAGGGCTGAAGCTGAAGGAGCTCGAAGATGAGCCGGTATGCGGCGCGAAAGATGAAGGCGCAACCGGGACCGAGATGGATACGGCGTCGAAGGTCTCGGCGTCGGAAAAAAAGACGGCCCTTGATCTCGTCAATCGCGTCGCCGGGATCAGGGTGATGGCGAGGGCCCCCACTCGAGTCGGGGCCAGGATGGGGCGGCCCGAGAAGTCGGATAAACGGGAGATGAGGCCCCCGCCCCACGTCCTCTTCCCGACGGGCGAGGCGGGAGGAAAGAGCCGGTCTGTTGGAGAGTGCGCGAAAAACCACGTCGGAAACGGGAGGGCCGGCATCATCGAGACCGCAATCGGAAAGAGGGTCTGCACCAGCTGCGGAGCCGAGACCCACGAGTTCTTGTGCAAATGCGGCAGCCACACCCTCCCTCAGAGGCTCTGCCCCACCTGCCACCTGCCGGGAGAAGAGAAGTGCCCTCGATGCGGAAAGGCCACCACCGCCGCCGCGGCCATGAGGCTCGACGTCAAGGAGCTCTACTCCCGGGCGCTCGCGCACCTTAACGAGAGGGAGCCGGATCTGGTCCGGGGCGTCCTCGGCCTCACCTCCCGGGACAAGACCCCGGAGAGCCTGGAGAAGGGGGTCCTTCGGGCGAAACACGGCGTCTTCATCTTCAAGGACGGGACGGTCAGGTACGACCTGACAGACCTGCCCCTCACCCATTTCCGGCCGCGGGAGATCCACACCGACGTGAACCGTCTCCGGGATCTCGGCTATTCCGAGGACATTTATGGCTCGCCCCTGACGAGCCCAGACCAGATCCTGGAGCTTCTGGTCCAGGACGTCATCCTCTCCTTCGACGGCGGCGAGTACCTCCTAAAGGTGGCGAAGTTCGTCGACGAGGAGCTTTTGAAGTTCTACGGCCTTGAGGCCTTTTACAAAGCCTCAGGCCCCCAGGACCTGATCGGCGCCCTCCTCGTCGGCCTCGCTCCCCACACCTCCGCCGGGGTCTTATGCAGGCTCATCGGCTACACCACCGCCTCGGCAGGGTACGGCCACCCCTTCTTCCACGCCGCCAAGAGGAGGAACTGCGACGGCGACGAGGACTGCGTGATGCTCCTTCTGGACGCCCTCCTCAACTTCTCGATGTCGTACCTCCCCGAAAAGCGCGGGGGCAAGATGGACGCGCCCCTCGTCATGACCACCAGGCTCGACCCGAAGGAGGTGGACGGGGAGGCCCACAACCTGGACCTGCCGGAGAGGTACCCCCTGGAGTTCTACCGGGCGACTTTGACCGGGGCGTCGCCGAAGGAGGTGGAGGGGCTGATAGACATCGTATCAAAGAGGCTGGGGACAGAGGCCCAGTATGGAGGGTTCAAGTTCACCCACGACACCGACGACATCGCCGCCGGGCCGAAGAACAGCGCCTACAAGACCCTGGAGACGATGATCGATAAGATGGACGCCCAGCTCCGCCTCGCGAGGTCCATCAGGGCCGTCGACGAGAGGGACGTCGCGACGAGGGTGATCAACTCCCACTTCCTTCCCGACCTCATCGGAAACCTCCGGGCCTTCTCCCGCCAGAAGGTCCGGTGCGTCAAGTGCGGGGCGAAGTTCAGGAGGCCGCCCCTCTCCGACGTCTGCCCGAAGTGCGGCGGGAGGGTGATCCTCACAGTCCACGAGGGGTCCGTCCGGAAGTACCTGGAGGTCTCGATGAAGGTGGCCGAGGAGTTCGGGGTCGACGACTACACCCGGCAGAGGCTGGAGATCATCAAGATGGACATCGACTCCCTTTTCCAGAACGAGAAGTCGAAGCAGATGGGGCTTGCCGACTTCATGTGAGGAGGAAGAGGAAAAATCGCCTCAAAACCAACCGCTATTTGATCCTGACCTCTGACAAGCCCTCATTCATCCCTCTCCTCGCCGTCTAGAGACCTGAGGGGGACGACGTAAGGCCGGTCCAGGTCCTTCATCACCACCGCCTCGACGCCGAAGATCGCCCTGATGTTCTCCTCAGTGAGGAGGGAGAGGGGATCGCCGACGGCGTGGACCTTTCCCTCCTTCAACATCACCAGGCTGTCGGAGTACCGTGCCGCCAGGTTCAGGTCGTGAATCGCCATCACCGCCGAGATCTTCGTCTTCTTCACCAGGGACCGGACCGTCTCCATCACCTCCAGCTGGTGCTTCACGTCCAGGTTCGACGTCGGCTCGTCCAGCAGCAGAACCTCAGGCTCCTGACATAGGGCCCTTGCGATCAGAACCTTCTGCTTCTGGCCTCCGGAAAGCTCTGAAAAGTCCTTGAGGGCGAACTCCTCCACGTGGAGGAGCTTCATCGTTTCGACGACCCGGTCGATATCCTCGTCGGCGACCCGCCACCCCAAATGGGGCTTTCTTCCCATGAGGATGGTGTCGAAGACGGTGGTGGTGAGGACGCCGGTGGCGGACTGGGGGACGTACCCGATGTACTTTGCCACCTCCTGGCGGCGGAGGCTCTGGAGGTCCCGGCCGTCGTCCAGGAGGATCGTCCCCTTCGGCTTGAGGATCCGGTCGATGCACTTGATGAGGGTCGTCTTGCCAGAGCCGTTGGGGCCGACGAGGCTAAGGATCTCAGAGTCGCCGACAACCAGGTTCAACCCTTCAAGAATCCTGCGGCTGCCGTAGCTGAAGCTGAGGTCCTTGATGGTGATCTTTACCAATACTCCTTCCCCCTTCTCAAAAACAGGTAGATGAAGAACGGAACTCCGAGAAAGGCGGTCATGATCCCCACCGGCAAGATCACCGGGGCCAGGATCGTCCGGGCGACGGTGTCGGCCGCGAGGAGGAGGAGGGCCCCCACCAGCCCCGAGGCCGGAAGAAGGAAACGGTGGTCGCCCCCCACCACCATCCGGGTGATGTGGGGCGCCACGAGGCCTATGAACCCGATGGTGCCGGTGAAGCAGATGATGCTCGCGGTGATGAGGGAGGCGAACATCATGCAGAGGATCCTCACCAGCTCGACGTTCACGCCGAGGCTTTTCGCGGTCTCGTCTCCGGCCCCCAGGGCGTTGATGTCCCAGGAGAAGGTCATGAGGGCGAGGGTGCATGCGACGGTCACGAGAGCTACAATCCCGACCTTGTCCCAGGAGGACCGGCCGAGGCTCCCCATCATCCAGAATACGACCTCCTGGACCTCCTCCGACTCGCCGACGTACTGGAGAAATGACGTCATGGCGGAGAAGAGGTACATGATGGCGATCCCCGCCAGGATCATCGTCTCGGAGGTGATCCCCTTGTACTTGGCGAGGCCGTAGACGGTGAGGGAGGCGAGCATGGTGAAGACGAAGGCGTTTCCGACGATCAGCCACTGGCCGCTGACAAAGCCCGCTCCGAGGATGATGGCCAGCGACGCCCCGAAGGTGGCGGCGGAGGCGATCCCCAGGGTGAAGGGGCTGGCGAGGGGGTTTTTTAAAATCCCCTGCATGGCGGCCCCCGCCACGGCCAGCCCCATCCCGGCGAAGATCCCCATCAGAACTCTGTGGAGGCGGAGCTGCCAGACGATGGTGTCTATGAAGTCGGTGGTCTCGAAGGTCCCGGGAAAGAGCCGAGCGAGGATCGCAGAGTAGACCTCCAGAGGGGTGATGTTGGCGGACCCCAGGGTTGTCGCGACCCCTGCCAAAAGCGCGATGCAGGCCAGGGAGAGGAGGATGAAGAGGACCTTTCTGCCCACGAAGGAGGCGTACCCCTCCTTCAGCTCTGAATCTTCGACTGCGAATTCTGGTGACATCGTCTCAGCTTAAGTCATAAACTTGATCTAATTTAAGTCTAATTGGTGACACCAGTCTCTCCGGATATATGTATACTCTCCCCCGGCGAGGCGCTCCGGATGGAGGTGAACTGATTGCTGTCAGAGCAAAGAGGTCGGGATGGAGGAGCTTTGCGAGACGGGCCGCCCTCTCAAGCTCTCAGAGCCGTCCTCATCGTCGCGGCATCTATAAGCTCAGCCTCTTCTCCCTTCACCGCCGAGGTTTGATCACGGTCTCGGGGTCTAAAGCAGCCAAAAATAGTCCTTTGGATTGAAGGGCCGCAGATACGGCCCTTCAAAACTCTCGACGATCACCACCGCTTTAGGTCCTCCAACTTTTCTTCGATGGCCTTCAAGTCGGCCTCCATCTGTTCCTTGCTGAACTCGGGCCTCGTTCCTTCGGTTTGATTCGTCTCCTCTATCACCTCTGGCTCCCCGGCCTTTTCTGTTACATTGGTCACCTCTGGCTCACTGGCCTTTTCTGTCACATTGGTCACCTCTGGCTCTCCGGCCTTTTCTGTTACATTGGTCACCTCTGGCTCTGCGGTCTGCTCTGGCTGGACTTCAGCCTCTGCGGCCCCTTCCTCCTCGCCGCCGGCGCAGTTGCCGGGCCAGAGGGACAAGGCGCTTTCATTGACGCTTATCTGCAGAGATTCGAGGAGATACTCCAGGACGGCCTCGGTGATGTTCTGGTCGATGAAGGTCATCGAGACGGTCTCAACCGACGGCTGGTATGCTACCAGGATCTGATTTCCGAACTGGCCCCAGATGGCGGGTTGGCCGCTGATGTTCAGGGGGGTGGGGCTGTAGATCGTCTGATTCAGCCCGGCGTTGAAGCTTTCGATGGCTGATTTCACCCCGAGGGCGTCCAGCCACGTCTCGGGG
Organism: uncultured Methanotrichaceae archaeon; assembly: GCA_964530375.1. GTDB lineage: Archaea > Halobacteriota > Methanosarcinia > Methanotrichales > Methanotrichaceae > Methanocrinis. The sequence continues at coordinate 547 of CAZHAO010000051.1, read as the reverse complement.
GCCTCGCAGGGATAGAGGAGGAACATATAGATCCTGCTCTCGTTGATCCTGCTCTCGTTGAGCAGGATGGAAGCCGCCACATATCTCCCAACGCTATAATTATCCTTGAACCTCGATTCGCCCTCAGAGGTGACCTCTGACGGGATTACGAACCTGACCTCGGCGTAGTCGTATAAATCAGCGCCCGTAACCGTTAAGTTATCGGCCAGGGCCGTATCTTCCTGGGCCGAAGCCGAGATGCACGCCAAAAGAGATAATATCAGGCACCCTAAGAGGACCTTCAGCCCTTTTTGGGCCGATCTGCAAGGCATAAACGCGATTCTCATCCGATCTACCTCATTAGCCTTTTAACTGAGCCAAACTACGTTGAGATTTTCTTCATTCTGCCATACAACCTGATCTGCTCTTCGAAGCTTCGTTAAACTCTCCTTGACGTCGTCAGATTCAGCTTTTCAAGAGCGAGATGGTCCGACGGCAGGCGCGCATTGTTTGTGCCACCAGGCGGATATAGCCCGAATTAAAGGCTACAACCAGCGCCCGGCATTTC
>CAZHAO010000050.1:3621-10518 GCA_964530375.1 uncultured Methanotrichaceae archaeon | reverse complement strand
TTTGCTAAATTCACCCGCCGTCCTCCCATCGATCTTCTCACTCAGCTCGAAGAAGTCCTCGTCAATTTAAACGCCCGCGGCCATAAGCCGCCCTGGAAGGCCGGACTCCATTCACACGGCCTTGACCACTTCCGCTATTGTGGGGTCATTTCTCTTCGGCCTTGGTAGATCCCGCCCCTTACTCCCTCCAAAGCCCTCATCACTCGATCAGATTCACCTCCACCATCTCGCCCTTCTCCCTTCCTTCTACCTCCTCGGGCACCAGGACGTACCCCTCGGCCCGAGCCACGGAGCTTAAGATCCCGGCCCCGGAGGTCATGATCGGCGTCGCGACGCCGTCTCCGAGGCCCACCCTCGCGAAGGTGAGGTATCCGGGCCGCGAGACGATCTTTCCCGCGAGCATCGCCGGGACGTCCCGAGGGAGGTCGGTCCGGTGGGCCATCATGGTGATCAGGGGCCGGGCGAAGATGTAGAGGGCGGCGAGGGCGGCGACGGGGTAGCCGGGAAGGCAGATCACAGGCTTGTTGTTGATGACCCCCAGGGCCGTCGGCTTTCCGGGGGTGATCCTCACGCCGTGGACGAGGAGCTCTCCCATCTCCGTCAGGATCGGGGGGGCGTAGTCCCCCTCCCCGATGGAGGTGCCGCCGGAGATGAGGATCAGGTCGGCGTCGAGGTTTTCTGCGATGGCGTTCTTGATGAGGCCCGCGTCGTCCTCGACGATGGGAGTCAGCCGGGGCGACCCGCCCCAGATCTCGGCGTACATCTCGCAGATCAGCCCGTTCGCCTCCCGGGCCTGGCCGGGCAAAAGCCTCTGGTCGGAGAAGAGGGGGACGAGATCGCCCCCCGTGGGGATGATCGCGACCTTCGGCCTCTCGTAGACTTTTTCCTCCTTGAGGCCCAAGGATGCGAGGAGGGCGATGTCGGGGGGCCTCAGCCGGTGCCCCTCTCGAAAGATCGTCTCGCCGAGGGCGACATCCTCGCCGACCCGGGCGATGTTCCGATAGGGGTGAACCTCCGCAGTCGCCTCCACCTCCCGCCCCCTGAGGAGGGCGTCCTCCAGCATCAAAACGGCGTCAGACCCCGGTGGAGCCGGCATCCCCGTCCTCACGGGGACGCACCTCCCGTCTCCGGCCTCGTCGGCGACCGTTAGGTAGACGGGGGCGAGGGGGGTCGCGCCCCGGGTGTCCGCCGCCCGAACGGCGTACCCGTCCATGGCGGCCCTGTTGAATCCGGGAAGGTTCGCGGGGGAGGTCACATCCTCGGAGAGGACCCTGCCTCGGGCTTCGGCGAGATGGACCATCTCTGCCCTGTCGACGGGGCCGCACCTTTTTCGAAGGGATCCCAGGGACTCGGCGGCGCTGGCCAGCTCTTTGAACATGTTCTGGGCTTATTCGCGCCCCCTTTGTGTAATTTTCCGTTGGGGAGCCTCGCATTTTCTAAATCCGACGGTCCCCGTGAAAACAGATATATAATGTATCACCTGCATCTCCCGCAAACAAGCTCATTCAGAACACTTCAGAACGAAAGTTTCCTCGGGAGAGGTGGTTATCCAATGGCGGCTGTTGTTTGGCTGGAAGAAGTCGGAAAAGACGACGTCTCCGTCGTCGGGGGGAAGGGCGCAAGCCTTGGCGAGATGATAAACGTGGGCGCTCCCGTTCCAGGGGGCTTTGCGGTCACCGCGCAGGCTTATAGAGATTTCATTGTCCGATCCGGAATCGCTGGAGATATCTTCGAGGCGCTGAAGGTGGACGTGAACGACCCCGCGGCCCTGAACTCGGCCGCGGAGAAGGCGAAGAGGCTGGTCCTGGAGGCGAAGGTCCCAATAGATATCGAGAAGGCCATCAGGAAGAGGTACCAGGAGATGTGCAAGCGCGAGGGGAAGGAGGTCCTGGTCGCCGTTCGGTCCAGCGCCACCGCCGAAGACCTCCCCGACGCCAGCTTCGCGGGGCAGCAGGAGACCTTCCTGAACATTTTGGGCGAGGACCAGGTCTTCGAGGCGGTCCGGAAGTGCTGGGCCTCCCTCTACGGGGCGAGGGCCATCTTCTACCGGGTGGAGCAGGGTTTTGAGCACGAGAAGGTGAACATATCCGTCACAGTCCAGAAGATGGTCAACTCCGAGAAGTCCGGGGTGATGTTCAGCTCTCATCCCAGCACCGGCGAGCCTGAAGTGATCATCGAGGCGGCCTGGGGGCTGGGGGAGGCTGTCGTCAGCGGGAGCGTCTCTCCCGACAACTACGTCGTCGATCGGACCCAAAAGAAGATCAAAGACAAGTTCATCGCCTCAAAGGAGATCATGATCGTGCGGGACGAGAAGACCGGCGAGACTGTCAAGAGAAAGGTCCCCGCCGAGATGAAGGAGAAGCTCGTCCTCTCCGACGAGGAGATCCTCATGCTCGCCGACCAGGCCGAGGCTCTGGAGAAGCACTACGGCATCCCCCAGGATATCGAGTGGGCCTTTGAGAAGGGCAAGATGTACATCCTCCAGTCGAGGCCGGTCACCACCATCAAGAAGGCCGAGGCCAGAGCCGCCGAGTCCAAAGAGGGCGGGAACGTCCTCCTCACCGGCCTCGGCGCATCGCCGGGGGTGGCCACCGGCGTTGTGAAGATCGTCACGGGGCCCGAGAACCTCGCCAAGATCACCGAGGGCGACATCATGGTGACGGTGATGACCACCCCCGACATGGTCCCGGCCATGAAGAGGGCCGGCGCCATCGTCACCGACGAGGGGGGCATGACCTGCCACGCCGCCATCGTCAGCAGAGAGCTGGGATGTCCCGCCGTCGTCGGGACCAAGCAGGGGACGAAGGCCCTCTCCGACGGGATGCTGATCACCGTCGACGGAGCCAAGGGGAAGGTCTACGAGGGGATGGTCAAGAAGGCGGAGGCGGAGGCACCGGCGCGGGCCGTTCTCGCCGCCCCCTCGAAGCCGATAACAGCGACCGAGATCAAGGTGAACGTCAGCATGCCCGAGGCGGCAGAGCAGGCCGCAGCGACCCTGGCCGACGGCGTCGGCCTCCTCCGGATCGAGCACATGATCCTGGGCCTCGGCAAGACCCCCCGCTACTACATCAACGCCGGCAGAGAGGAGGAGTACATCGACGAGCTGGTCGGAGGGGTGAGGACCGTCGCCGAGGCCTTCTACCCCAAGCCCGTCTGGGTGAGGACCCTCGACGCCCCCACCGACGAGTTCCGGGGGATGGAGGGCGGGGAGAACGAGCCCTCCGAGCACAACCCCATGCTCGGCTGGAGGGGGATCCGAAGGGACCTGACGGAGACCGACCACTTCCGGCTGGAGATGAGGGCCTTCAAGAAGCTCCACGAGATGGGCCTCACCAACGTCGGGATCATGCTTCCCCTCGTCCAGCACGCGAGCGAGTTTCGAAGGGCCAAGGCCCTCATGATCGAGGAGGGCTTGAACCTGGAGAGGACCGACGTCGGCATCATGGTCGAGACCCCGGGAGCCGCCCTCACCATCGAGGAGTTCATCGATGAGGGGATCGACTTCATCTCCTTCGGGACGAACGACCTCACCCAGTACACCCTCGCCGTCGACAGGAACAACGAGAACGTCGCCGACCTCTACTCCGAGCTTCACCCGGCGGTCCTGACCCTCATCGAGTACGTCGTCGAGCGGTGCAACAAGGCCGGGGTCACCACCTCCATCTGCGGCCAGGCCGGGTCCTACCCCGAGATGGCAAAGAGGCTCGTCGAGATCGGGATCACCAGCATATCCGCCAACATCGACGCCGTAGCCACCGTCAGGGAGACGGTGGCCCGGGCCGAGAAGATCATCATGCTGAGGGCGCTGCGAGAGGAGTGATCGCTGGCGGCCTGAACTGATCGAGGTATCTGATTTGAGAGATCGAGGTCTGTCCGAAGAGGAGGTCATGAGGGGCCTCTCGAGGATGAGGGCGAGAGATCTGAGCTACGACCGGATCTTCTCCTCGATGTGCACCCCGCCTCACCCGATAGCCCTGAAGGCGCACCAGATCTTCCAGGAGACGAACCTCGGCGATCCGGGCCTCTTCTCCGGGTCCGCCGACCTGGAACAGCAGGCTGTAAAGATGATGGCCGAGATGCTCGGCCATCCCGACGCCGTCGGATACCTCTCGACGGGAGGGACCGAGTCGAACATCCAGGCGATCCGGGCCGCCAGGAACGCCCACGACTTCAGGGACGGAAACATCGTCGTTCCTCGGTCTGCCCACTTCTCCTTCGACAAGATCGGCGACCTCCTCTGCATCGAGATCAGGAAGGCCGACCTCGACGACGACCTGAAGGTGGACGTCGGCTCCGTCGAGGATCTCATCGACGATAAGACGGTATCTCTCGTGGGGATCGCGGGGACGACGGAGTTCGGCCAGGTCGACCCCATCGACCGGATGGGGAAGCTCGCCCTCGACTCCGGGGTCCACCTCCACGTCGACGCCGCCTTCGGAGGCTTCGTCCTCCCCTTCCTGAAGGGAGACTGGAAGTGGGACTTCAAGGCCGAGGGCGTCACCTCCATCACCATCGACCCCCACAAGATGGGGATGGCGACGATCCCCGGCGGCGGACTCCTCTTCAGGCATTCCGAGGACCTGGAGCGGCTCGCCGCCTACGCCCCCTACCTGACGATGGCAAGGCCGAAGGCCCTGACGGGGACGAGGAGCGGCGCCGCCGCTGCCGCCATCTGGGCGGTGATGAACCATCTCGGCAGGAAGGGGTTCACAAAGGTCGTCGACCGCTGCATGGACTTATCCAGACGGCTGGTTTCAGGGGCGAAAGAGATCGGCATCGAGCCGGTCATCGAGCCGGTGATGAACGTCGTCACCCTGCGGATGGACAACCCCGAGGAGGTGAGGGCAGACCTTCTCGAATGCTGCTGGAGGGTCTCGACCACCCGGAACCCGAAGGCCTTGAGGCTGATCTTGATGCCTCATTCGACCTCCGAGAATGTCGACCTCTTCCTGGCAGACCTGGAAGTCGTCCTGAAGAAGCGCACCTGAAAATCTATAAAATAAAGGGGGTTTCAGCCCTTTTTGGGCTGAACTCTTTTTATGCCGTAACTGTCGGATCCGCCTTCAGACCTTGTGGCCGATGGCGAACCTTCGCATCACCCGGTCGATGGCGATGGTGACGTGGTCGCCGACCTTCGTCTCGGGGACGAATATTACGAAGCCCTCGACCCTGGCGATGCCGTCGCCTTGCTTTGCGATATCTTCAATCTCGACGTCGTACTCTTTTCCTACCTCGACGGGAGCAGTGGACTCAAAGCCCTCGTCCCGGAAGGACCCTCTATCACTTCTGTACAAAACACTTCACCGTCCTGATTAAAAGGGAGAATGATCTGAACATTCAGGCCTTGTGGCCGATGGCGAACCTCTGCATAACCCGGTCTACGACGATCGTCACCTGGTCGCCAACTTTGGTCTCCGGGACGAATATTACGAAACCCTCGATCCTCGCGATTCCATCGCCCTTCTTTGCGACGTCCTCGATCTCAACATCGTACTCCTTTCCGGCCTCAACAGGTGCTGAGGGTGCGAAGCTCTCGCCTCGGAAAGAACCTCTATCATTACCGTACAAACACTTCACCGTCCTTAGCGAAAAACCACGAAACAGTTTGCCGCGTTGTCCACTGATCATTTCGACTATTAAATCTTTGTGCTCATAAATTGAGACATCCGTCTCAGCCGAACGGCTGAGAATATATCCTATAAACGCGAACTCCGGCGGCATGGAAGGTCTCGAGAGGTACAGGGGAATCGTGCCGGATTTCGAGAGGTTTGTCGAATCGATGGCGCGACCCCTCCCGGTCACCGCCAGGATCAACGCCCTCAAGACCGATCGGGAGAGGCTCCTCTTCCGCCTGGAGGAGGCGAAAGTGGCCCATCGTCCCATCTCCTGGTACCCCCTGGGCCTCAAGCTCGACGTCGAAAAGCCCGGAAACCTCATCGAGAACCTGATGGGCCACATCCACATCCAGGAGGAGATATCGATGGCATCTCCCGTCGTCCTCGACCCGAAACCAAAAGAGAGGGTTCTGGACATGTGCGCGGCTCCCGGGTCCAAGACCACCCAGATAGCCTCGATGATGGAGAACCGGGGCCTTCTGGTGGCCAACGATCCCGCCAACAGCAGGGTCGCCTCCCTTCGGTCCAACTGCGAGAGGGCGGGGGCCCTCAACGTGGTGGTGACGAGGTACGACGGCCGCCGGTTCCCGGCCACGAAGTTCGATCGGGTCCTCGTCGACGCCCCCTGCACAGGCCAGGGGATGGCGAGAAAGGACCTCACCGTCCTGGACCGGTGGAGCCTGAAGCGGTCCCTCGGACTTCAGCGCCTCCAGCAGAGCCTTCTCGAAAGGGCGACGGAGCTCGTGAAGCCCGGTGGCACCGTCGTCTACTCCACCTGCACCTTCGCCCCCGAGGAGAACGAGGCCGTCGTATCCTGGGTCGCCGAACGGGTCCCCAGCGTCAGCATCGAGAAGGTCTTGATCCCGGGGCTCGAGAGCTCTCCGGGTTTGGCAGAGTGGGACGGGTCCTGGTTCGGGGACGAGATGGAAAAGTCTGCTCGGTACTACCCCCACCAGAACGATACGGGAGGGTTCTTTGTCGCAAAGCTCAATAAAGGATAGGTCGCCCTTCTTGCCGCTGGACCGGGCCGAGGTGGCGGAGCTGATGGAGTCTCGTTTCGGGATCCCTCCCGCCGCCTTCGAAGACGTGAGCTTCTTTCGGAAGGGGCAGAACGTCTGGGCCTTCAGCCTCCCTGAGATCCCCGACCTCAGGTGCGAGGCTGTGGGCCTCCGGTTCCTCTCGGTCCGGGGCAGGGTCCCGAAGCCCACCACCAGCGCCCTCCAGCTCTTCGGCCGATTTGCCACCAAGAACTCCGTCGACCTCTCGGCGGCCCAAGCTGAAA
>CAZHAO010000050.1:0-3611 GCA_964530375.1 uncultured Methanotrichaceae archaeon | reverse complement strand
AAGTTCGTAGCTGGAGATAGACAGAGGTTGGAGGCGGAGGTGGAGGACGGTTACGTGGTGGTATCTCATCGGGGCGACGTTCTCGGCTGCGGTCTTTATGCCAGAGGCGAGCTCGCCAGCCAGCTTCCCAAGGAGCGGTGGATCATGAACGAGGGGATGAAAAACTGCCCGTCGGACGGTGATGTCGAGTGATGGCATCGCGAGAGCAAGAAGCATCGAAGTTCGATGACGGCCTCCTCGCCATGGACCGTTGGACAGATCGGGCAGTCCTCATGGCGCTCTGGAACGAGCCGGTCCGGCTCTTTCGGCTCGCCAACCTCCTGCGGGAAGAGCGATGCGGCGACGAGGTATCCTTCGTCATAAACAGGAACGTCAACTTCACCAACCGGTGCGTGGGAAGCTGCAGCTTCTGCGCCTTTCGAAGGTCCGACGGCTACCTTTTGACCGAAGAGGAGATCCTGGAACGGGTGGCGGCCGCCGAGAGGTTTTCTGCCACCGAGATCTGCATCCAGGGGGGGCTTGCGCCGGGGCTGGTCCTGGAGGACTACTGCCGGATCCTGGAGGCGATCGGAGAGAACTATCCGAGGATGCACCTTCACGCCTACTCCCCCATGGAGGTCTTCTACATGTCAGAAAACTCCGGCATCACCCCCGCGGACTCCATCGGGGAGCTGAAAAGGGCCGGCCTCGGATCGATGCCGGGAACCGCCGCCGAGATCCTGGTGGACCGGGTGAGAGAGCAGATCTGCCCCTCGAAGCTGACGACGGCCGAATGGCGGAACGTGATCACCACCGCCCACCGTCTCGAGGTTCCCACCACCTCCACCATCCTTTACGGCCACGTCGAAAGCCTGGAGGATCGGGTCGACCACCTCCTCCTCCTCCGGGAGATCCAGGCCGAGACCGGCGGGTTCACCGAGTTCGTCCTCCTCCCCTTCATGCCCAAAAACAACGACCTGGGTCCCCGGTCCTCGAGGATGGGCCACCTCGATAACCTGAAGATGCACGCCCTCGCCAGGGTCGCCCTCCACCCTCTCATCACCAACATCCAGGCCAGCTGGGTGAAGCTCGGAAGAGATCTCGCAGGCCGGACCGTTCTCTGGGGGGTAAACGACCTCGGCGGGACCCTGATGGAGGAGAACATATCGCGAACCGCAGGGGCCGTCGAGGCCGAGTGCATGACCCCAGATCAGTTCAGGGATCTGATCGAGAGGAACGGTAGAGTTCCGGTCCAGAGGACGACCCTCTACGGCCGGGTGAGATGATCTTCAGGGTTTGTGGCGGCCTTTTTGCGATCAGGCCTCAGTCGAGAGGTTCTATCGCCAAAAAGAAGCTCTCTGGCCTTTTCTTCTCCCTGCAGGCTCATCGAAGGGGCGCTATCACAACAAATATCATATAGTACGGGTTGTTCTACTGCGGGGAGTGATCTGATGACCAAATTGACCTCTTTGATGCTGATATCTTCAGTGGTGGGACTTTTCGCCCTGGTTGGAAGCAGTGCCGCTTCGGACGGCCCGGAGACCGTGACCATCACCGGGTCGACGACGGTTATGCCCCTGGTGGAGACCTGTGCCGAGGAGTTCAACATGCTCCAGAAGGACGTCGTGGTGACCGTCAGCGGCGTCGGCGGGTCCGGGGTGGGGATAAAGAACGTCGCCAGCGGTTTTTCCGACATAGGAATGTCTTCCCGAGAAGTGAGGTCCGACGAGATCGAGCTTTACGGCGACAACTTCTCAGAGTACCTGATAGGTTACGACGCGATATGCATCGCAGTAAGCAGATCGATATATGACGCAGGCGTCACCAACATCAGCCTCCACCAGCTCCGGGCGATATACGACGGGAACGTGACGAACTGGCGAGAGGTCGGAGGTCCCGACGGGGAGATCTACGCCGTGGCGAGGATGGTGGGCTCGGGAACCGGAGACCTCTTCAACGAGATGGTGATGGGGGACCTGGAGACGGAGACCCTGGGGGCCGACACCTACGCCCAGAACAACGCCGAGATGAAGACCGCAATAACCAAGAGCGACAAGGCGATCGGCTATCTCGGCTTCAACTACGTCCAGGACGGAAACCTCTCCGCCGTCGCCTACGAGGGGATCTTCCCCACCACCGAGAGCATAAAAAGCGAGACCTATCCCCTCTCCCGACCCCTTTATGTGATGACCTGGAACGAGCCCGACGATGAGGAGCGGGCCTTCATAGACTTTCTCCTGAGCGATGAGGGCCAGTCGATCGTGGAGGAGATCGGATTTCTGCCCGTCGGCTGAAGATCGAATTAAAATAAGTTGGAGGGAGCGGCGCTTGGCCCGTTACGAGGCAAGCGCCTCTCATACCATCGTGACGTTCCGTCAGCCCTTGGTTTCCTTCAACATTCTTTGCAATGCTGCGCCTTGGAGGTATCGTTCCAGGATTCTCCCCAGGCCACGTCCCGGCAGGTGCAGTCGAAGATCTCCTTCTCGCCCCAGAGCTTGTCGAGGTCGTCCATTGCACCGTAGCCGCCTATGCAGCAGGAGAGCCAATCAGCCCTCGGCTTTGAGCCGGTGCAGCTGGTGCAGATCTCCATGTTCTTGGTGATCTTGAAGGTGCCCGCGTAGTTCTCGTCGATCTCTATGAGGGGTTTCTTCCATCCTCCTTCACGTGTTGTGGCATTGTATTTCTTGGTCACGAGCTGGCCGATGTGTACCGACCCTTCAGTGACCTCCTCCTCGATCTTCATCTTGGTGAGGCTAGAGCCCTTTGTGGGTGAAGAGCTGTAGTAACCCGTCTTTGGCGGCCATTTGTCGATGTTCGTGAGCTCGACGCCGATGTCCTTGACAAACGCCGAAGCGTACTCAATTTGGTGGACCATCGAGACGCCCTCCTGAGAACAGGAGCCATCGTAGTTCTTGCCCTCGGTTCTCTCCTTCAGCTTGGAGTTGTAAACTACCGGGTTTTTGGCGTAGTATCCCGTACCATAGGCCACGGCCACGGGGGCGTAGGTCATCTCGTTCTGCTCCACGAAGGATATGTTCTCAGCATTTACGCTCCAACCTTTGGGCGTTTTCAAGTATACAAGCGTATTCTGATCTTGAAGGTCTCCACTTACGGCGGTCTGGTTTGAGTTAATCAGGAATGCCGCATCCATGGATCCGCTGCCGTGGATGTAGTTTTTGAGCTGGAGGGAATCGGTGTTCACCTTCTGGTAAACCATGACAAAACCAACGCCCTCCACGTCCTGCTCCAGACTCTGCTCGTTCTTAAGGTAGTACCCATCGGGGTTGCTCGCGGCCCAGGCCGGGCCCGAGACCACCAGCACCAGCAAAAGCGACGCAGCGATTCTCGCCACCATCCCTACACATCTCATATTCGTCCCTTCTCCAGATTTCCTGCTATTATCTGCAGTTTGCATGATATTTTTTGCTATAAATGCTTTTCTAAATCTGAATTAAACTTTAAATTTAAGAAAAAGTTAACATCATTTCTTAAATCTACTATAACTCATTCTACGAAGAGGGGCTTCAGCTGGCGATGACAGACGAACGCCCCATCGGACCAAGACAAATCCTCGGCCTACGGATGGATGATCAAAGGCATTTTACATTTAGCAAGCATACTTGATACATATA
>CAZHAO010000049.1:0-10623 GCA_964530375.1 uncultured Methanotrichaceae archaeon | reverse complement strand
GCGACGGGACGGAATCTTGCCTTGCGCCCTGAAGGGGCGCCAGGCACCCCTCATTTTTTCCGAAATTAAAAGTCGAAGAGCGATCTCTGATCGTCGTCTTTTGTGGTGTTCAGGCTGTCTGGAAGCCTCACCCTACCGTACCTTCCTCCGCCGCCCGGCTCCACCACCACGTCTTTCGACCTGAAGGCCCGGATCGCGTCTATTACTTTCTCTTCGCCCTCAAGATCTGACAAGTCCGCCTCCACCAGAACTTCGATCTCGCTTTTCCCTTTGACGAGCTCGTTCCAGATCGTCTGGACCTTCGGGGAATAGACGTTCTTGACGTTCAGGGCCATGGCGATGATCTCAGCTAGGGGTATCAGGTGGAGGTAGGGCGGCCGATGATCCGGATGGCGCGGTCGGGGCCGATCCGCCAGCATCTCCACCCTATCTTTCACGCCCAGCTTGATCAGACCACCGCATTCGCACCTCCCCCTCCTCTCTATCATCTCCTGGTGCGAGTAAAATCGATAGCATCGGGTGCATGCGGTCCTGTTGTACTTCCCCTCCTCAGGATAGAATCCGACGTTCAGAGACGGTCGACATCCGCCTTGGCGGAGGATCGCATCTCTCAGATCCTCGAAGGAGAGGTCTTTCATCTCCATCTGGTTGAACTCTCTCCCCAGCTTGTTGGGCCAGGGCGAGTGGGCGTCGGAGTTAGATAGAAACGTCCTATCTTCAAGCTCTGATATCCTGTCGGCGTAGTCGGAGTCGGCGGAGAGCCCCAGCTCGATGTAGGGGATCTGGACCGCCCGGTCTTTGTAACACTCCGCCAGGGACGGGTGGTGGGCGTACATCCCGGTCCAGGGGGTGAAGGCATGGCTCGGCCCTATGAGGCAATCGGCCTCCAGGGCGATGTCTGCGATCTCGGGCGGCGCCATCCTGAGGGTGGGCCTGCCGTCGGCGTCGAGGCTTGTGGCCCGGCCCGAGAAGGCCCAAGCCAGCTCCAACGCCTTGGAGAGGTCGGGAACGATTATGAGATGGTGGACCCTTGAAGAGTCCTCCACCTCGCAAGTCAGAACGAAGGCGGTCTCCCCGAGCCAGAAGAGGCCACCCCTCTCGGGAAGCTCTCTTATCTCCTCCATCCATCGAGGATGGAGACAGTCCCCCGTGGCCACGATCCTGATGCCCTTCTTGGCGGCCTCTCTGGCGATGGTGGCGAGGTCCATCTTGCTCGAGGTGGCCGCAGAGTACTTCGAGTGGATGTGAAGATCGAGGTTAACCATCATCGCGTCAAAAGAAGCGGTCCAGGATAAACCATTTATCCTCTTGAATACAAGATTTCGGCGTTGACGTCGAACCTCAAAGATATCCTGGAGAGATTCGCGAGGGGCGAGATCTCGTTGGACGCCGCCGCCCACGAGGTCAATCTCCTATCCTATCGGGAGGTGGGGAAGATGGCAAAGCTCGATCCGAGCCGGATCGACAGGATAGGGATCCCCGAGGCCGTCCTGGCGGAGGGAAAGAGCCCCTCAGACCTGGTGGAGATCGCCCTCTCCTTCCTGGAGGCGTCCGAGGCGGTCCTCATCACCAGGGTATCGCCAGAACAGCTAGCAGCCCTGAGGGAGATCCCTCTCCCCGAAGGGGCCTCTCTCAGGTGGGAGGAGAGGGCGAAAGCCGCCGTCGTTTCTAGGGGCCTCCCGCCGAAGCCTTCCGGAGGGAAGGTCGGCATCCTCGCCGCAGGCACCGCCGACATCCCCGTCGCCGAGGAGGCGAGGTTGACCGCCGAGATGATGGGGTGCGAGACCGTTTCTGAGTACGACGTGGGAGTCGCCGGGATTCACAGGCTATTTCCGTCCCTGGAGAAGATGATGGACAGAGACGCTCTGGTGGTTGCCGCGGGCCGGGAGGGGACCCTCCCCGCGGTGGTGGCGGGCCTCGTGGAAGCTCCCGTGGTGGGGCTTCCCATCTCGACGGGCTACGGCGCCGGCGGCAAGGGCGAGGCGGCCCTATTATCCATGCTCCAGTCCTGTTCTGTGATGGTCGTAGTCAACATCGACGCAGGGTTTGTGGCTGGCGCTTTTGCCGCAAGGATCGCCAACCGAGCCGCAAAGGGGCGAAATATGTAATATATGTTTTGAATTATTGGTAGGAAAACTATTTATACAATCAAACAGAGGAGTATACACGAGCGGGTAAACTAATTTTTCACTAACCCCCACTCCCCTACCCGCTCACACCTACTTTTATGACTTTGTAACAACAGCAGGCCTCATCAGCCCCCCAGAGAGCCCATACAAACATTTTTATTAATTATTCTCTATGGGCGTCGCGATGGATCATAACATATGCACAATATATGATAAGATGGCCGCCCTCGCAGCTCATTTATCGGTCTTTAAAAGATCCCGTCGAATCGGACCCGCGAACGATAGCAGAAGGTCAGGCTCCCTTCCCGCCGTCGGCAGGGACCGGCTCCGATCGTCTCGTTTTTGGTGGTGCCTCTTTGTTGAAGACGGCGACCTCGATCCCGATCCCGCTCTGGCGGCCGTAATCTTCGATGCGCCTTCTGGCGTGCTCCACCATGCCGCCGTTGGTGAGGATCAGAACTTCGTCTCCGCAGAGGGTTCTCAGGATCGTCCTGTCTATGACGTTCGAGGCGATATCTGCAGAGATGCCGCGCTTCTCGGCGAAGGCTCGGCTCCTGGTTCCCATCACCCCCACAAGATCGATCTCCTCCAGAAGCCTCTTCAGGTCGTCATGATCTTGACGGTCTGTATTGTAGACGATGACCCTCCCGATCCTGATCGATCTCGCGAGAGATTCCACCACCGCACGACCGCCCTCCTGGAGATGGACCACTTTCACCCGGCCAGCTGGGCCTCTCTCCAATTTCGCATTCTCGGCCTCTCCCGGATAGATCGTCTCCCCCACCTCCGTCCCGGGAGGAACCTTCATCCATCGGAGGTCTGGCGGAGTGAGGTGGCCGACCAGCTCCGGCACGGTCCTCGGCCTTTTTCCGAGGGATGCGAGCTCTCTCTTTGAGATCTCGTCGTAGACCTCCATGATGAGGGGCTGCCTCAGCCCGGATCGAAAGATCAGCGCCGAGTCCCCGAAGATCTCCTCGGGCATGCCCTGATATGCGATCCTCCCGTCGGCCAGGAGGTATACGTGGTCAGACCACCGATATGCGAGATCGACGTCGTGAGTGGATATGATTATCGTGGTGCCCATCTCGTTCAGCTCTTCGAGGAGTTCCATCACCTCTTCTGAGCCCGCTGGGTCCAGGTTGGATAGCGGCTCGTCGAGGATCATCACCTCCGGGTCCATCGCCATCACCCCGGCGATGGCCGCCCTCTTCTTCTGGCCGCCGGAGAGGTGGTGGGGGGGCTTATCTTTCAGCCCCTCGATCCCCACCTGCTCGAGGGCCATCTCGACCTTTTTTTCCACCTCTCCCTTGGGGAGGCCGAGGTTTGTGGGGCCGAATCCCACGTCCTGGCGGACGGTGGGGGCGAAGAGCTGGTCGTCGGAGTTCTGAAAGACTATGCCCACCTTCTTCCTCGTCTCCCGGAGGGAGGAGGAATCGTATCGGAGGGGCTGGTCGTGGAGAAGGACCTCGCCCTCGGCGGGCCGGAGCGTCCCGTTCAAGAGGAGAAATAGGGTGGACTTTCCCGAGCCGTTCGGTCCGACGAAGGCTATCTTCTCGCCCCTCTCGATCCTCATGTCGACCCCCCGGATGGCAGAGGTTCCGTCGGGATAGGAGTATCTGAGGTTTTTCGTCTCCAGCAGGGTCATGTTTCGGTCCTCAGAATAGGGAGGCTCCTCGAGAGAGGTATGCCAGAGCTGCTATGAACGTCACGTAGCCGGAGGCGGCCAAAAGCTCTTGGACTTTCATCGGCCGGCTCTCCTCGAATAGAGAGAGCCTTCCGTCGTAGCATCGAGCGTCCATGGCGGTGTAGAGCTTCTCCCCCTGCTCCATGGTTTGCAGAAAGAGGGTTCCCGCCATCATCGAGAAGGAATGGATGGAGCTATGAAGCCCCTCGTACCCGAGCCTCGTGACCTGGGCATGTCTCATCCTGATCGCCACATCGAGGAAGACGAAGATGTACCGGTAGATCATCATCGAGAGCTCGACGAAGGAGTCGGGCATCCTCAACGCCTTCAGGACCGCGAAGAGCTCCACCATCGGCGTCGTCAGGGCCAAAAAGAAGAGGCAACACGTTCCGCTGAGGGTCCTGGAGACGACGAGGACCGCCTGGTCCACCCCCTCGGCGGTCGCCCCGATCCGGTGGCCTGCGAGGTTGAAGGAGAAGATCTCCGGGCCGGACCCGAAGAAGAGGAGGATGATCAGCGCCCCTAAGAGGGCGAAGCCCAGGGGGGCGATGGCCAGCTCTGCATAGAATCTGGGCGGGATCTTTCCGAATCGAATCGCAGCAAAGCTCATGGACAGGGCTATGAAGAGGGGGGCCACGGGCGACGTGGAGGAGACCCCCACGAGGAGGGCCGCGGCCACCAGGCCCAGCTTCAGCCTGTTGTTTTTTTCTCGGAGGGGGCTATTGAGGGCGTAGTCGTCCAGGAGGGCGTGGTTCAAGGCTCATTCCTCAGCAACGTGATGCTAGGCTCATTCCTCAGCGGCGTGATGCGGCTCGGCGGATTGTCTTCCCCGGTAGTAGCCGAAGAAGTATCCTATTACGATCGCTCCTATCGCCGCCTGGAGGCTGAAGAGGAGGCTCTCTATCTCGCCGCTGGGAGGCTCCAATATCGGCTCAAACCAGGGCTCGTAGGTGCCGCCGGTCAGATCCGCTATCACCCCTTCCGCCTCGCCGTCGGCCCCGCCCCATTCGGCGCTGGTGTCCGATCTTGCAGTGTAGAGAAACGCGGCTGCGAATAACAATATCACAGTTACGGCTATCAGCTCTCCTTTCATGCCGAGATCCCCCCCCTCAGCTTTCCGAGCCCCTTCTCGTCGATCACCTTCAGCTTGACCATCACATCGCCTTTCACTTGGATTATGTACTTGAATATCAGGGCACAGACGACCCCCTCGATGATGGCTAAGGGGACCTGGGTGACGGCAAAGACCGTCCCGAAGGCGTAAAAGGATCCGACTATCCCGCCGGTCGCCGACGGGAAGGCGAGGGCCAGCTGGATTGAGGTGACGAGGTACGTCGCCCAGTCCGCAAGAGAGGCTGCAAGGAAGATCGAGAGGTAGAAGTTGAGGTTCGACCTCGCGCAACCCTTGTAGACCAGATAGGCGACGGCGGGCCCAGCGATCCCCATGGAAAAGACGTTGGCGCCGAGGGTGGTGATCCCGCCGTGGGCGAGAAATAGCGCCTGGTAGAGGAGGACTATCAGGCTCAGAACCGCGGTCAGGGCGGGGCCGAAGAGGATGGCGCCCATGCCGGTCCCTGTAGGATGGGAGCAGGATCCTGTGACTGAGGGGAGCTTGAGGGAGGATAGGACGAAGATGAAGGCTCCGGCGAGGGCCAGGAGCGGCAGAGTATCTCTCCTCTCCGTCACGAGCCGGTTCATCTTATAAATTCCGTAAGCAACGACGGGGAGGGAGAGGGCGTACCAGACCTCCCACCAGGGATGAGGCAGGAAACCTTCCATGATGTGCAGAATATCACTTCCTATTCGGGGATCGGATTCTCTTTTGCTGGGTGGGCGATCATGCCATATAAAGTTTGCTTGAGATGGGATCAATTAACTTTATTTGGGGCTGAGAGGTCGACGGGGACCTCGCCCGTCAGCTCGACATATCCTTCGCGGTACCGGGCGGCGAGAGCGATCGGCTCCACACCTCTCGCCTTCGCCTCCCGGAGGGCTGCCCCGAAGGCGGGGTCGGTCTCCTCATGGGGCATGAAGACCACGGCGTCCTCCCTCTGGATGACGAAGACGACGGAGGCCCGATAGCCCTCCTCGACGGCCCTCGCCAGCTCTCGAAGGTGGCGGCGACCCCTCTTCGTGGGGGCGTCGGGAAAGAGGGCGACCCCGTCTCGAAGGAGGGTGCAGCTTTTCACCTCCACGAGACAGAGCCTCTCGCCCGCGAGGAGAAAGTCGAGCCTGCTCTTGCCGAAATCCGGCTCAGATCTGACGAGATCGTATCCCGAAAAAGAAGGCAGCTCTCCGGAGCTGAAGGCCTCTCGCATGATCTGGTTTGCGACTCGCGAGTCTACGACCATCGTCCCAGCATCGGTCACCACTGCAAAGACGTCGAACTTCGTCTTGCGTCGATCCGGATTTTTTGCGGGCTTGAGGAGGAGCTCCGCCCCCGGGACGAGAAGCTCCTTCAGCCTTCCGGGGTTGGGGAGGTGGCACTCGAAGCTTCCGACTTCGCCTTCTTCGCTCGCCAGCTCTGCCAGGACCGAGAACCTGCTCGTCCTCTTAAGAAACCTGGCCCTCACCATCTCTCCCTCGATCTTCAAACGTGCGGCCATTTCTTTCGGCCTACGCCGAGAGTCCTTAAATATGGTGCAGTCTCTTTTTGGTATTATTGAACCGAATATTCAACGTCAGCGAGCTGAACTCACGGATCAGGGAGAGGATCACCACAGACCATAGGCTCTGCGACCTCTGGGCGAGGGGGGAGCTATCGAACGTCGTCAATCACCGCTCGGGCCACCGGTACTTCACCCTCAAGGACGGGGACTCTCAGATCTCCTGCGTCCTATTCCGCGGCAACTGCGGCGGCCTCGACTTCCAGCTTGCCAACGGCCTGAACGTCCTGGTATACGGCGATGTGGAGTTCTACCGTCCCCAAGGAAGGGTCCAGATCCTGGTGAAGGCTGCGAGGAGGGACTCCGGCCTCGGGGAGAAGCACCTGGAGCTGGAGCTGTTGAAGGAGAGGCTCGCGGCCGAGGGGCTCTTCGACGCCGAGAGGAAGAGGTCGATCCCCGCCTATCCGGCCTGCATCGGGGTCGTCACCTCCCCCGACGGCGCGGCCCTCAGGGACGTTTTGAGGGTCCTGGGGTCCTGTCCCGCCAAAATCGTCATATCCCCCGCCTCGGTTCAGGGGGAGGCCGCCCCCGCGTCGATCGCCTCGGCCATCTCCGCTCTTCAGGGGACCGCCGACGTGATCATCGTGGGGAGAGGCGGCGGCTCGGCGGAGGACCTCTCGCCCTTCAACTCGGAGGTGGTGGCGAGGGCGATCTATCGATCAAGCTGTCCCGTCGTCTCGGCGGTGGGCCACGAGACGGACGTGACCATAGCCGACTTCGTCGCCGATGTGAGGGCCCCCACCCCCTCGGCGGCGGCGGAGATGGTGAGGCCCGAGGTCGAGAGGCTGAGGGAGAATCTGGGAGAGATCGAGGGGAGGATGATCCGGTCTCTATCGGCTAGCCTGGCCCGGAGGCGGGGGAGGTTCGTCGACCTCAGCAGGGCCCTATCGGGGAGGAGGATGCGGGGTATCGTCTCTGAGGAGAGGCAGAACCTCGACCGCCTCCTCGACCGTCTCGTCTCGGCGGAGGACCGATTGGTCGATCAGCTCGCCGGAAGGCTGGAGCTGGCTGCGGGAAAGCTCGACTCTCTCAGCCCTCTATCGACCCTCTCCCGGGGCTACTGCATCGCCCTCACCGAGGGGGGCTTGGCGAGGCGGGCCTCGGAGGTGGCGGCTGGCGAGCTGTTGGAGCTGATATTCGCTGACGGGGAGCTCTTGTGCAGAGCGATCGAGAGGAAGGCGGATCGAAGGTGGCGAAGGTGACGGAGATGATGGAGACGACTGATTTGACCGATGCCGCGTCTGATGACCTGAGCCTGGAGGGATCTCTCGCGGAGCTGGAGAGGATCGTCCGGGCGCTGGAGGAGGGGGAGCTCACCCTGGAGGAGAGCCTGAAGGCCTTCGAGAGGGGCGTCTCCCTGGTGCGGAGGTGCAACTCTCTCCTCGACGGGGCGGAGCAGAGGATAGAGATCCTGGTCGGAGATCTGCCGGAGGACCTTTCGAGGTGAGATCCAAAGAGATGAAGGAAGAGGGCAGCGCGTTCACGAGGCGGACCGTCGCCCTCCTGGAGGCCGGAGGGCAGGTCAGAATCGTCGCCTTCGGCGACTCCATCACCGCGGGCTTTGCGGTCCGAAAGGGCTTCGATCACTTCTGGATGGGGATCCTCAGGGAAAAGTACCCCCGGGCCGAGATCTCCCTCAAGAACGAGGGGGTCTGCGGAGCCACCAGCTTCGACGGCCTGGCGAGGCTCGACTGGTCTGTGATCGCGAACGCCCCCGACCTCGTCACCGTCAACTTCGGGATAAACGACATGTATTCGGGGATTCGGCTCGGCGAGTTCAAGAGCAACCTGATCGAGATCACAGAGAAGATCCTGGAGGGGTCAAAGTGCGAGGTCCTCCTCCTCAGCTCCGAGCCGCTGCTGACCCCCAGGTTCGATCGAATCGTCCTCGGCTACTACCAGACCCTCGAAGACGTCGCCGAGGAGATGGGGGTGGGGTTCGTCGACGTCTGGGGAGCCTGGATGCGGCGGGTCGCCGACGGCGTCCCCCTTGAATCTCTGATCCTTCCCGGCCTCAACCATCCGAATGAGTTGGGGTACAGAATCATCGCCGAGGAGCTGATGCGCTTCTTCTAGCTTTCACAGCCTCCAAAGGTCCCAGGCCCCCTCCCCCCGCCGGCCCCACTTCGCCGGTCCTTCTACCGCTTGCCCTCCATCTCGTCGACGAAGGCGTTCCACCTCTTGACGTCGTTCACCTTCTTCTTCACCACCTCTCTGCCCACGTCGGTCTTATGCTCCCTCTTCTCCAGGATCTCCCTCAGGTCCATCAGGGTTCTGATGACGGCGGCGGTCTCCTCGAAGAGTCGGTGGGCCTCCTCGGTGGTCAGACGCTCCTCCTTCAGCCTCTCCTCGTCGCGGGTCTCCCTCGCCTTCAGGAGCCTGATCAGCTCCTTTATCTCCGTCTCCTCCTTCTCGGTCAAGTCCTTCTCGTGGATCAGCCTCCAGATGAGGTGGCGGAGGTCGACGACCCCCCTCTTCGGGTGGACCTCGGGCGGGAGGTCGCCGGGCCCGATCCGGTCTTTTTCCATCTCCTCTCTCAAGAGGTCTGGGTCGATCTCGAACTTGTCGGGGTCCTGGACCCCCACCCAGATCAGGGTCCTGTGGAGGTTTGCTAGAAGCTGGTTTCTCTCGCGCTTGGTGAGGAGGTCGGCGGGGGCGTCTTCAGGGTCGGTGTTCGGGGGATTTTGGGGCATCAAATCTATCCTCCCCTCTCCATTCTCTTATTTTGGCGGTAGTTAAAGGTTATCTGGGTTGGGTGTTGTATACCATTTTCATCCTTCCCCGTGCTAAAGAGGCGCTGTCGATGTAGAATTGATGCCGACAGTGCGGACCTAACCTCTCCTTCTCCGCTTCAGCGAAATGGGGGGACAAATCGTCATCTGCGCTCGTTCCCTGAGCCCGCAAGAAAAACCTTTTCAACTTCAGAGGCCAATCCTCGTTCATGAAGCTCAAGGTGGCCCTCGAAGAGGCCGAGGAAGGGGGGTACATCGTCAGCTGTCCGGCACTGCCGGGCTGCCATTCTCAAGGAGATACCGCTGAGGAGGCCCTGGAGAACATCAAGGAGGCGATTGAGGGCTGCCTTGAATCTCTTTCTGAGGAGATGTTGTATAATCCGAATAAGCAAGACCGAAGATGAGACTGTACCAAGAGGCTCTGATCATGTCCCCCACCACCAACCCCCGCGTCCTCTTCGTCTGCACCAACAACTCGGCCCGCTCGCGAGAGTGCCGAAGGGCTCTGCGCCACCTCCACGGCGATCGGTACGATGTTAGCAGCAGCCTGAACCCTCCCGACGGAGAGAAACCCCCTCGCCATCAGGGCGATGGCGGAGCGGGGCGTGGACGTATCAGGCCCGAGGTCCAAGAGCCTGAATGAGCTCCAGGGTGTCGGGTGGTTATGGTCTCTCTATCGGGCGAAAGAGGCCTGCCCCTTCCCCGGCGGGGGCGAGAGGGCCCATCAGAGCTTCCCCGACCCCGCGGCCGCCGCCGGGAGGGAGGAGGAGCGGCTCGGGGCCTTCCGGGTCGTGCGAGACGCGATCGAGGCCAGGATCGAGAAGAATCTCAAAATCGAAGGAAAATTGATCTGAAAAACGGTAAGAGAGTGATGGGAGGTCCAAGGTCCGCCCGAGGTTTCAGGCGGTGATCTTGGACTTGGCGATGTACTTGATCAGGTCGGGGGCGAGCCTCGTCTTCCTCTGGATCGCAGCGGCCGTCTCCTCGATGCTCTCACCCTTGCTGATGAGGTTTCCGATCTCGTTGATGGCCTCCTCGTCGACGACGTAGTACTCGTCGATGTCCTTTCTGTGGCCCCAGACGTCGCCCTCCAAAAGGTCGATCCCCTGCATATCAAGGAAGAGCTTGATCGCCTTGGACATGGTCTTGTGGTACGAGGGGGGGACCTGGACGGCCCGGAGGCGGGGGCAGCTCCTCATCAGGTCTAGGAAGTCGACGTTCGAGGGCCTGAAGGCCAGGTGGACGATCCTCTCGTTCGGGTTCAGCTCCGAAATCTCGTCTTTTGAACTCACAACTCTAATTCTCATGACAATTCACCTCAACAAATACTGGGATGTTAATCTAAGTATTAATAGTTAAGAGGACTTCGATTATCCGCAGATCAGCGTTCTCTGAGAGGTTTTACCTTAACG
>CAZHAO010000048.1:0-10646 GCA_964530375.1 uncultured Methanotrichaceae archaeon | reverse complement strand
TGGTTTTTCGATTTATTTGTCCTTTACCTTTACCCTACGATTCGTAAAAATTTTCAATCATTTAAAAAACGAGGCTCGGATATCGAGCGGTCCCAGCGGGGCGGTTAACGAAATCTCCCCGGAGGAGAACCCCGGCCCGTCTTGGCAATCCCCGGATTTTCGAAGGCCTTCGCGATTTTCGGCCCAAAGAGAGAAGCCCGCTTTAGAAAGCGAGTGGTGCGGACCGGCGCACGGCTCGACTTCGGCTTTTTTTTCTCACCCGCCCTTGTCTTGGATGGCGGTGGCGATCTCGGGCCTCAGGGGGGCGTCGGGGGCGACGTCGTAGACCTCTCCCTTGATGAACTTCTCCACCATCTCTCTTGCCAGGTGATCGGGGTACTGTATCGGAGGATGTTTCATGGTGTAGGCCGATATCGCGATCAATGGCCCTCCGATCTTCCTGTCGATGGCCAGCTTACAGACCCTTATGGCGTCGATGGTGGACCCGCCGCTGTTGGGAGAGTCCTCGACGGAGAGCCTCAGCTCCAGGTTTATGGCGACGTCGCCGAAGATCCTCCCCTCCATCCTCAGAAAACAGATCTTGTTGTCCTTCTGCCATGGGACGTAGTCGGAGGGGCCGATGTGGATGTCGTCGGCCATGAGGGGGACGTCGAGGACCGACTGGACCGCCTCGGTCTTGGAGATCCTCTTGGACTTGAGACGGTCCTGGCTCAGCATGTTCAGAAAGTCGGTGTTTCCGCCGGTATTGAGCTGATAGGTTCTGTCGAGCTTGCATCCCCGGTCGCTGAAGAGCTTGGCGAGGGTCCTGTGGACGATGGTCGCACCTATCTGGCTCTTGACGTCGTCACCAACTATCGGGACGTTCGCGTCCTTGAACTTCTTCGCCCAGACCGGATCGGAGGCGATGAAGACCGGCATGCAGTTGACGTATCCGACCCGAGTGTCCAGGGCGGCCTTTGCGTAGAAACGGGTTGCCTCCTCGGAGCCGACGGGCATGTAGTTGATCAATACCTCGGCACCGCTATCTTCCAGCTCACCTGCCACGTCGCAGGGCTCCAGGTCTGAGACGACGAAGGTCTTGTCCTCGTCGTAAGAGGACATGTGGGGGGCAACGCCGTCCAAGACGGGACCCTTCTTCACCTCCACGCCCATGTAGGGAACTTCGGGATAGAATACCTTGGTGCAGTTGGGGGGGGCGAAGATGGCGTCGCTCACATCCTTTCCCACCTTTCGTTCGTCTATGTCGAAGGCCGCCACCACCTCGATGTCCCCCGGACGATAGCCGCCGATGGACCGGTGCATGAGGCCGATACAATTTTCATCATCAGAATTTTTATAATATTCAATCCCTTGGATGAGAGAGCTGGCGCAGTTGCCGAGACCGGCAATTGCTAATTTTATTCTTTTCAACTTCGTCGCCTCCCAAATTCGCCTGAAGTAGTAAAGCTTGACGCGATAGCGAGTATGCTACATTTCTATTAGATAAATCTATAGGCCATCCCATCGGCTTAATTTTCGCTTCGAAAGGTCGTCCGAAGTTATTTTTTTTCTACTGGATGCGGAAATTTCAGCCAGAAAGGCGGGGTGATGAGGATCTCATCTCCCCCCTCTCAGGACAAGTTTGGCCCTTTGAACCCAAGAGGCGGACTCATCCCTCGTCAGAGTCCGTCCGGGGGTAGGACCCCAGAACCTTGGTCATGGCCGCCCTCTCTCTTATCCGGGCCAGGGCCTCCTCGACGAGGGGGTCAGATACGTGACCCTCCAGGTCGATGAAGAAGTAGTAGTCTCCGAGGCCTCGCTTGCTGGGCCGCGACTCGATCTTGGTGAGGTTGATCCTTCTCTTCGCAAACTCCCCCAATACCTCCCAGAGGGCGCCGGGCTCGGCCCTCTCCAGGTATACGGCGAGAGAGGTCTTGTCCCTGCCCGTAGGCTCCGGCATCTCTCGGCCCACCACCACAAACCGGGTCACGTTCCTTTCCGAGTCCTGGACGTCCCTCTCGATCACTGAAAGGCCGTACCGCTCTGCTGCCTCGGCGTCGGCGATGGCCGCCATCTCCGAAAACTCCCCGGCGAGCTTTGCGGCGTGGCTGGTGGAGCCCGTCGTCCTCAGCTCGGCCTCGGGGAACCGGCGTTTGAGGTAGCCTCGGCACTGGGCCAGGGCCTGGGGGTGAGATAGGATCACCTTCACCTCCTCGGGCCTCCCGACGCCCAGGAGGCAGTGTCTCACCCGGAGGTTGATCTCGCCCGCGATCTTGACGTCGCGGGAGAGGAGGGCGTCCAAGGTCTGGCCCACCGACCCCTCCAGGCTGTTCTCCAGGGGGACGACCCCCATCTCCACCTCGCCCCTCTCGACGGCGGCGATCACCTCCTCGAAGTCCCGGAAGTATCTGAGGCGGGCTGCTGGACAGTACCTCTTTGCGGCCCTCTCCGAAAAGGTTCCTTCCGGCCCTAAAACCCCGATCATAAGGCTCATTTCATCTCACTTAAGAGTTCCTTTGCCCTATCGACGTTGATCTTCTTCTCGGCGGCCATCTTCGCGGCCACTATATCGATCTCGTCGCCGACGGCCCCGGCCTGGACGGCGACGTTTTTGGCGTGGAGCGACATGTGACCCCTCTGGATCCCCTCGGTGGCGAGGGCCCGGAGGGCGGCGAAGTTCTGGGCGAGGCCCACAGATGCCAAAATCCGTCCAAGGTCGTCGGCGGAGTTGAGCCCCAGGATCTTCATGTTGGCCCGAGCGACGGGATGGACCCGAGTCGCTCCGCCGACGGTCCCGACGGCGACGGGCAGCTCGATGGTCCCCACCAGGTCGCCGTCCCTGTTCTTCTCGTAGACTGAGAGGGAGCGATAGGTTCCGCCCCGGGCGGCGAAGGAGTGGGCTCCGGCCTCGATGGCTCGCGTATCGTTTCCGCTGGCCATCGTCACGGCCGTCACGCCGTTCATGATCCCCTTGTTGTGGGTGGCGGCTCGATAGGGGTCGCTCTCGGCGAGGGCGCTCGCGAGGACGACGGCGTCGACGACCTCGGATCCTCCTATCTCCTCGGCCTTGAAGACGGCCCGGGCCCGGGCCAATCTCAGGTCGGCGAGGTTGGATATGATTCGCAGGCGGACCTTGCCGCCGGTGATCTCCTCGATGAAGGGGGCGAGGGCCTCTGCCATGGTGTTGACGGCGTTGGCGCCCATGGCGTCCCTGCAGTCGACGAGGAGGTGAACAACCACCATCGGCCCTTTCCTGGTGGAGACGACGTTCGCCTCGACGCCGACGACGCCGCCACCGTACCTGACCAGCATCGGGTCCTTCTCGTTCGCCCTGGCAGCGATCTCCTCAGTTCGGGCCAGGATGGCGAGCCGCGCGCCGGAGGGATCTTCGACCCCCGTCACCTGGATGAGGGCCCTCATCACGGGCCGGGTGCTGCTGGTGACAAACCCTCCGCCGGCGAGGGCCATCCTAGCCCCGTTGCTGGCGGCGGCGATCACCGAGGGCTCCTCCGTCGCCATGGGGATGAGAACCTCCCCTCCATCGATCAGAAAGTTCGTCGCTATCCCCAGGGGGATCGCGAAGAGGCCGACGACGTTCTCGACCATCTTGTCGGCCTGGTCGAGGGAGAGGCCCCCTTTCGCGATCGCCTCCATCTCCTCCTCGGAGAGGCCGGCGTTCTTCGCAACCATCTTGAGCCGATCCGAAGCGGGAAGCTTGTAAAACCCGGAAATTCTCGACGTCTTCAATATAACAACCTCCCCAAAGCCAGAGAGAGGGGAGAAGCTCGTCATCGGAGGGGAAAAACTTTATGCCAGCCGGCACTTCTTTTTTATGTGCCAAAACCATCGCCCCTGAAGATCGACGAGGAGATAAAAGGGCTCGAAGAGGCAGTGGGAAGGCTCAGCCCCGTCCAGAAGATGCTTCTTGGGACCGACGGCTCAGTGACCTGCCTTTTGGAGGTCGTCACCGGAAGCCCCGTCGAGATCGAGACGTTGGTCCAAAAGGTGGTGGCCGCCGACGAGGCCATCTCTTGCGAGCTGGAGGTCGAGCCCGGGGACGAGGTTAACTACAGGGTCGTCAAGCTCAAAAGCTCCGGCTCTGGAGAGACCCTGATCCACGCTGCATCCTTCACCCCCATAAAGAGGCTCGAAGACCGGTTTCGAAACGACCTGATGAGGGCGGACATGCCCATCGGAACGATCCTCAAAAAGCACAGGATCGAGTCGAGGCGCGACCTTCTGAGGGTAAGAGCTTTGTCGGACGCCGGCGAGCTGAAGGGGATCTTCAACGTCTTCGGAAAGGAGCCGATGCTCTCGAGAGACTACAAGATCATCAGGCACGGCCAGCCTCTGATGGCCATCACCGAGACATTCCCCTACCACAACTTTCAGGATCGAAGGAGGGTGATTGTGGAGACGCCCTCCCGGATCCACATGACCCTCACCGACCTCGCCGGAGACCGAGGGAGGGTCGACGGCGGCGTGGGGGTGGCCCTGGACGATCCCTCCATCCTGGTGGAGGCGGAGATGGGCGAAGAGCTCTCCGTCCGGGGCGAGAACGCCGATCGGGCGAGGGCTGCGGCAAAGGCCGTGATGGGCCGGTTCGGCCTCGGGGGCGCAGAGATCACAGTCCGGCACTGCTACAGGCAGCACGTCGGCCTCGGCGGTGGAACCCAGCTGGCCATGGCCGTGGGAAAGGCGCTATGCGAATTGTACGGCCGCACTCCATCGGCCCGCGAGATCGCATCCGCCGTCGGCAGGGGCGGGACGAGCGGCATCGGGGTCGCCGCCTTCGATAGGGGAGGGTTCATCGTCGACGGCGGCCACTCCTTCGGGCCGGGAAAGGAGAAGACGGACTTCCGCCCCTCCTCCGCATCATTGGGTGTCGCACCTCCGCCGGTGATTTTGCAGTCCGATCTGCCGGAATCCTGGACGTTCCTTCTGGCGATGCCGAATATCCCCAAAGGGGCCCACGGCCGGCACGAGGCAGACGTCTTCGGGACCTTCTGTCCCGTCCCCCGGGACGAAGTCGCAGAGCTCTGCCGTGAGATCCTGGTGAGGATGATCCCTGCCGTCCTAGAGGAAGACCTGGAGAGCTTCGGCGCTGCGGTAAACAGGATACAGGAGCTGGGGTTCAAGAAGGTGGAGGTGGGGCTGCAGAACCCGCTCGTCCGAAGCCTCATGGAGGAGATGAGGTCTGCGGGCGCCGCTGGCGCGGGGCTCAGCTCCTTCGGCCCCACCGTCTATGCCATCGCCGACTCCGGGACGAGGGATATCGAGGCTGCGGCGATGGAGGCGATGAAGGAGGTGGGGGGCGAGGTCGTCATCACTCGGTCCCGAAACTCGGGGGCGAGGCTTCGGTCTGCCTGAACTAAAAAATCGACGTTTATTGACGGGATGATAAGAGATGAGCGAGATTCAAAGGCTTCTTGAACGGCTGAGCAACGCCCACGGGATATCGGGGCGAGAGGGGTCCATCCAGGAGATGGTGCGCCAGGAGATAGGCCCTCTCGTCGACGAGACCAGGGTCGACAACCTCGGAAACCTCGTCGCCACCAAGAAGGGCGAGCGCCCCTCGGTGATGGTGGCAGCCCACATGGACGAGATCGGCCTCATGACCAAGTACGTCGACGAGAAGGGGTTCCTTCGGTTCGTCACCATCGGGGGCTGGTTCGACCAGACCCTCCTGAACCAGAGGGTGGTCATCCACGCCGATTCGAGGCCGATCCGTGGAGTCATCGGGTCGAAGCCGCCTCACGTGATGAAAGAAGAGGAGAGGAAGAAGCCGATCGAGATCAAGGACATGTTCGTCGACGCCGGCTGCTCTGATCAGGACGAGGCGAAGGCCCTGGGGATCCGGCCGGGAACCCCCATGAGCATCGATAGGACCTTCGCGAGTCTGGCGGGCGACAGGGTGACGGGGAAGGCCTTCGACAACCGGGCCGGAGTGGTCATGATGATCGAGGCGTTGAAGCGGACGAGGTCGAAGTCCACGATCTACGCCGTGGGGACGGTCCAGGAGGAGGTGGGGCTCAAGGGGGCGAGGACGAGCGCCTTCGACCTCCGTCCCGACGTCGCCCTCGCCACCGACGTCACCATCCCCGGCGACCATCCGGGGATCGAGAAGAAGGACTCGAATCTAGAGATCGGGAAAGGGCCCGTCATCACCATCGCCGACGCCTCCGGCCGGGGGCTGATCGCATCGGAGAGGGTGGTGGAATGGCTCGCCGAGACCGCCCGGGAGTTCGATATCGCCGTCCAGATGGACGTCTCGGGGGGCGGGACCACCGACGCCACCGCCATCCAGCTGACGAGGGAGGGGATTCATACGGGGCTCATCAGCGTCGCCACCCGGTACATCCACTCTCCCGTGGAGGTTCTGAGCATGAAAGATCTGGAGGCCTCTGCCGATCTGATCGCAAGGGCCCTGGAGACGGCGCCGAGATACTTCAAGAAAGGGTGACGCCCCTTGAGGAAGTTGGCACGCCCATTTTTAACTCGGGGTCCGACTCCTCTTCTCAGAAATGCCTCCATCCGATCGGGATGGGAGCCCCCCGAAAGGATGACCTCTTGTAAAAGCGGCTTCAAAAAGAGAGACGAGAGCGTCCTCCCGTACGGGAGGACGCGAGCTTTAGGGCTAGCTGCCGCCTATCAGGCTGATGACCATGTAGGCTAGGAGCGTGCCGACGATGAAGGTAACCGCAAAGGCGGGATAGGCGATCCCCGATGAAATCATCTCTACTGCCATCTATATCATCTCACTACGAGGACGGGGCAGGTTGCCCAGTAAAGGACCTTCTGGACTACGCTTCCAATGAGGAGCTTTGTGACGCCGCTCTCACCGTGGCTTCCCATGACGATCAGATCGACTCCTTCGGTCCTGGCGAGGTCGACGATCACGTTGGCGGGCGCCCCGGACTTGACCATCGTCTCGACGGCCACGCCGGCTTCATCGGCCATCTTCTTGATCTCGGCCACAGCCTTCTCACCGCCAGCCTGGAGCTTGGCCTCGATATCCTTCTTGTCGGCGCCGAGCTGCCTTACGGCGCTGGCAACGACGACCTCGTTCACCACGTAAACTCCGAGCACCTTAGCGCCGACCGCCTTCGCCAGCTCTACGCCGTGCTGTACAGCGACCTTGGACTTTGCGGAGCCGTCTGTAGCAACTAAAATCCGATCGTACATTTTATCACACCTCTCAAATCTCCCTACAACCTTCTTCGCCTTTTGAGTTTATCCATTACGCCTTTGATATAAATAGGTATCTTTCCGATACCGGCATCTAGAAGCCTTATATATGGCTTATATCGGGGGCTGGGACAAACCTCATCATCTCACTATCATCACCGGCGTAAGAGACCAGTTCAGGACCTTCTGGGCCACGCTGCCGATCAGCCTCTTTGTGATCCCGCCTTCGCCGTGGCTTCCCATCAGGATCAGGTCGACGCCCTCGATCCTCGCCAGATCGAGGATCATGGACGCCGGGTCCCCCTCCCGGATAAAGGGCTCCACCCGGACGCCGGAGGCCTCTCCCATCTTAGCGACCTCCGCCACGATCTTTTCGGCGGAGGCTTTGAGAGCCCCCCTCAGATCATCCTCGGAGGTGCCCTTGAGGACGAGGGAGGCGATGACCTTTGATATCGCCATCTCGTTTATGACGTAGAGGACCAGAACGTCAGACCCGAGGGCCTTCGCGAGCTTTACTCCGTGCCTGCTGGACTTCGTCGAGCTGTCGGAGCCGTCCGTGGCGATCAGAATCTTCCTGTACATCCAATCCCGCCGAGAAGTTGCTTCTCTCCGTCCGTATAAAAAACTATCTTTTCGATAGCAGCATCCTCAAAGCCAGCAGGGCGGCGTTCTCGCCGGAGTCGATCCCCACGCAGGCGACGGGAACCCCCGGCGGCATCTGGGAGATGGCGAGGAGCGCGTCCAAGCCCCCCAGCTTTGCGCTCACAGGGACTCCGATCACGGGCCGCTCGGTCCGAGAGGCGATGAAGCCGGGGAGGGCGGCGGAGAGGCCGGCCACGGCTATGAAGATCTTCGCGTCGGTCTCCTTGATGTACCGCTCCAGCTCGTCGGGGTTTCTGTGGGCCGAGAGGACCTTTTCTTCGTGGTCGACCCCCCTCTCAGCGAGAACCCGGAGGACCTTCTCCACCACGGGCCTGTCCGACTTGGATCCGGATATGACGGCGATTTCGGTCATGGCACCCAAACTCTCAATAGTGATGCTTTCTTGTGCCCATCTAGGGGAGGTTGTTCTCCCCCAGAAGCTCGCGCTGCTTTTCAAGGCTCATCCTGATCAGGGTCGCGAAGATCTCCTTCGTCGCGCCGGCGTCGAGGCCCAGCTCCGTCGCCATGTCCAGGGCCCTCTTCATCACCAGCTTCTCCTGGTTTTTGTCCTCTATCCCGACGCCCAGGGCCTTTTTGGCCTCGAAGATCTCTTCCGCAAGCCTCACCCGTTCGTCTATCAGCCTAATTATCTCTCGGTCAACTTTCTGAACATTTGCGCGAAGATCTTCCAGGCTCATGATCGTCACCCCGATCCTTTGGATGAGCCCACGTTGTTAACCTTCGTCCTTATCACCCTTCCGCCGAGACCGAGCCACGCCGACTCCACCTCGTCGATATTTTCGGCTTCCACCAGGGCGGCGTAGGCGGGGCCCGTTCCCGAGAGGCTCGCCCCTCTGGCGCCGGAGGCGAGGGCCGCAAATATCGGCTCTGAGGAGAGGCGGAGGGCGCTGCAGTAGACGAGGCCGTTGATGGTCATGGCCCTGGCATAGTCCCCGGCGAGGGCGAGGTCGAAGACGATCTCCGCGACGGGTGCGAGGAGCCTCGACCTTCCGACGTCGGTGTCTTTCGAGAAGAGCTTCTCCTCCGGGACCAGGAGGAGAACCTCTGACTCCAGCTCCTCGCGCTTGAGGAGCTTCATCTCCCGGTTCTCAGTGACCACGACCCCCCCCAGCATCGACGCTGAGGCGTCGTCGAAGGCCCCGGTGATGGTGACCCCAGCGTCTTTCGCCGCCGCCACCCCGATCCTCGTCGCCTCTAAGGAGTCTAAATCCTCATCCAGGGCGTCGAGGGTCGCCAGGACCGCGGCGTTGGCGGCGGCGCTGCTGCTCTTGAGGCCCCGGGCGAGGGGGATCTCGCTTTTCGTCCGAACGACGCCACCGGCATCAACGCCGAACCTCTGTAAAACCCGCTCCACGGATCGAACGATCAGATGGTCGTCTATGCCCGGAACGTCCCCCCTGACCCTCGGGGAGTCGTCGAGGACCACCTCGGCGTAGGTCTTCAGGTCCACGCCGAAGGCCGAGCCCTTCCAGTTGGCGACGGCGTTCAGGACCGTGGCCGCCCCGAGGGCCGTCGCCGTTCCCCGTCGCCTCAAGATAACCCCGATTCGATCATGGTCTTCAGCTTCTCAAAGTCTCCGGCCACATCGGAGTTTCCGCCCTTGGTGTACTTCTCGATGAGCTTGTCGATCATCTCCAGCTCCGATATGGCGGAGGTGAAGGAGGGCTCGTAGCTTCCGAGCAGAAAGAGGGGTATTATGACGGCACCGCCCCGGGTCGTCTCCTCCGTCAGCCCGTTCACCACCACCAGGAAGGTGTAGGCCTTGTAGCCGAGGCCTGCCGTGATGTTCTTGGCGAAGCTTCCGATCTGCTGGATCCTCCTGGTGGAGAGGTTCTTGTAAGCGGCGACCGAGTCCTTGTACTCTAGGAACATGAGAGCTTCATCGGTCCAGAGGATGGCGTCGTACTCGACGATGGCGACGGAGTTCTTCTGCGCCACCACGTTGAAGAGGACGCCGCGGCACCAGGAGAGGTTAAGGTTGAGCCTGAAGTCCAGCTCCGTATCCTGGACGGTCCTGGACTTCAAGACGTAAGGGTCACTCCTCAGCTCTATCATGGATGTAAAATCTCCTCGGCGGTTAAAGGATTTTCCTTTCCGGCGGGAAAAGAGATAAGACCGACCTCGCCCAACGACTTGCCGGTGAGAATGATTTGACGGAGAAGAAGAGGACGCAGCAGCTGGGCGTCAGGATACCCGAGAGCCTGGAGCCGGTCTACGCGAACCTGATCAAGATCAGCCACGCCGACGACGAGGTCACCCTGACCTTTCTGCACAAGATACCCGAGACGAGCCTCGCCCAGGGGAGGGCGATCGTGACCATAACCCCCCAGCATGCCAAGAGGCTGCTGAGGGCATTATCCGCGAACCTGAAGAGGTACGAGGCGACCTACGGCGAGATCAAGCTCCCCGAGGACGGCGGCGCTCGGGAGGAGAGCAGCAACGTCGAGGTGGCTTGACCTGATGACGGGCTCCGGCTTCTGATCCGAAGCCTCGTCAGCCCTCGGCGAAGCTCCGGACGAGGGCGGGGATCGTCCGGGGCCGCGCCCTGGCCAGAGCGATCCCGGTTGAGAGGCCCTTTCTGAAGAACGGACCCGAGAGGTCGATGTCTCTTTTCGCAAGGCCTGCAGCCAGCCGGTCTATCTCTTCATCGGTCATCCTGCCGAGGGTCAAGAGAGACGCCCGGCCCATCCGGTACTCCAGGCCGAACTCCCGGCCCCACCGGCGGACGTAAGCCGACAGCCTCCTTTTCGAGGCGTCCCCAGCCGCGGCGGCACCGGCGGCGACCTCCCCTGCCATCGTCCCCGCCCGGATGGCGT
>CAZHAO010000047.1:1170-10695 GCA_964530375.1 uncultured Methanotrichaceae archaeon | reverse complement strand
CTAGTTTGTATCGCCTGCAAATAGCCTGCGAAGATGGCAAGGAATGCAAGCGTCCTGATTTTTCTAGCCCAGACAGCGCCGCCTTCGCTGACTGTGCCCCCCCGATTTGGAGAATAACGCCCACGCATGAACCCCCCATCTCCTTTTACGGAACGCGAACGCCCGGATTGAGCCAGCCCGCGGTTTTGCGCCGCCCGACCACGAGCCGCAGGATCGATCTCGTCGTCTTCCCTCCCGCTCAACTTCTCCTTATTTGACCAATAAGTAAAAAAGCTTTCTTCGTCGATCCTGGTTTTGATAGCGGCGAGGGAGAGATCTCTTCCATTGCAAGAAGCGGCTCGACGGAGCAGCTCGCAAAGATATGCTTATATAGAATACCGCTGCCATCATTAACTGGAAATTAAGATAGACGTGACGTGACGATCGCCATGAGACGCTCATCTCTTCTGCCCCTCTGCCTGCTGGCTCTCTTGACCCTGGCCGCCTCATCAGCCTCAGAGCTGGGCGATGAAGATCAGATTGGAGGGCCTTCAATCGCCGAGATCGGCGAGGCTCCGACGGAGCCGGATAGAGCGGCTGACCTTCAGTCCATCGAAAGGATGATGGATCTTTTGGGTGCGTCCGCCCTCCACCGGAATAACGTCACCGGCGAGGGGGTGACCGTAGCCATCCTGGACAGCCAATTTTATTATGACGAGGAGACGGGAGAGAGGCTTCCTGCCGATCTCGTCTCCGTATACAACAATAGCTATCGAAAAGATGAGGTTCACGGGGCCGCATGTGCAGAGCTGATATCCAGGATCGCCCCGGGGATCAAGCTGTACCTGGTGGACATCGGCGAAGATGAGGTGGACATAAAGAACGCGATAGACTGGCTGATGGAGCAGGAGGAACATATAGACATCGTATCCTGCTCTGTCGACGTCCCCTTCGGCAGCTTCGACGGCGAGGACGAGCTCTGCGAGGAGGTCGAGAGGATGACCTCCAACGGAACCCTCTGGATCAACGCCGCCGGAAACCAGGCGCTATGCCACTGGTCCGGCGAGTTCAGCGACCCCGATGGAAACGGGTTTCTCAACTTCTCTCCCGATGACGAGAGCATAAATTTGACCCTGGAGAGGGGCGATGCCGTCGGCCTCTGGCTGAGCTGGGAGGATGAAGAGGAGGGAGCAACCCGGGATTACGATCTTTGGGTCGACGATCCTAGCGGTCGGCATACGACATCAGGCGGCCTTCAGAGGGGCTACAAGACAGATAAGCCGACGGAGATCTTATACCTCTTCGCCCCGGAGGACGGCATATATCAGATAAAGATCAGGAGATACGATGCACCCGACGTCCCTGTTCACTTCCACCTCTTCACCACCCAGGAGCTGGACGAGCACCAGGTTCAGGACTCCAGCATCGGGATTTTGGGGTGCTGTCGGGGCGTCTTAACCGTTGGAGCCATCAACATCACCACCCTGGAGATCCAGCCCTACAGCTCCCGGGGACCGACGAAGGACGGAAGACTAAAACCCGATCTAGTGGCCCCAGACAACGTGACGACCTTCTCTTACATCTCCGACCCCTTCTCGGGAACTTCAGCGGCGGCGCCTTTCGTGGCTGGATGCGCCGCCCTGATCATGGAGATCTATCCGGGCCTGGACGTAAGAGAGTTGCTTATGAAGAGCGCCACAGACCTCGGACCCCCCGGCCCCGACAACGTCTATGGTCGTGGCCTCGTCAACGTGAGCAACCTGGAGGTGAGTTTGCGATGAAGATGAACGGAGTATTGATGGGACTTATCCTGGCGGCCCTTCTGCAGGCCGGGAGCTGCCAGACGGAGGAGCTGAAGAGCCTCGAGTACGGATTCGCGGTGGAGTATCCGAGGGAGCTGGACGTCGGCGTCTACACCCCGGGCACTACCGCCGCGGGAATAGAGGACGCAGTAGTCGGGTTTTCAGCCCCCAACGTGATGGAGATCTACGTCGGGGCCTCCGAGTACATGGGCCTCTCCCTCGAGCGCTTCGCCTCGAGGGCGGAGTCGGATTATGAAGAATCCGGAGAGAACTTTGAGGTTTTGAGCACCGCCACGAGGGAGATCAACGGCCTTTCGGCCCTGGAGAGGGAGTACCTCCTCGAAGATGAATCCAGCGCCTACCTGATAAAGGACGTCTTCGTAGAGGGCGAAAACCTCCTCTATCACATATCTTGCAGGGCGGAGCAGTCGGAGTACAGGAGGGCAGACCTCCTATACTTCAAAAGCTTCATAGATTCTTTCCGCACCTTCGCCGTAGATGAAACTGTAACCGGCGACTGGATCCAGACAGCGAAGCCCGTCTGGTCTTCGCCCGCCCTGGCCGACATCGACAAAGACGGAGAGCTGGAGATCGTGGTGGGGACGAACGAGGGGAAACTTTACGTCTTCAACCAAGACGGGTCCAAGGTGAGGGGCTTCCCGACGACAGCGGAAGATTACATCCGATCCTCCCCTGCGGTCGAAGACGTCGACGGTGACGGGTCTCTTGATATCGTGGTCGGCTCCGACGACGACCATCTTTACGCCTGGGACGACGGAGGCAACCTTCTGAAGGGTTTCCCGAAGCTCACCTCAAACGACATCGCCTCTTCGCCGACGACGGGAGACCTGGACGGTGATGGGTCCATCGAGGTCGTGGTCGGATCAAAGGACCGGGGGATATACGCCTGGCACAGCGATGGGTCCTACGTCTGCGGTTTTCCGATAATCACCTCCGAAGCCGTCTGGTCATCGCCGGCCATAGCCGACCTGGACGGCGATGGAGATCTGGAGGTCGTCATAAGCTCCGAGGAGCTGGGACCCGACATAATCGCGATGCTGGTGGGAGCTTACACCGGCAAGGTTTACGTCGCGGACTTCCTGGGAAGCACCCTTCCCGGATTTCCAGCCGACCTCACCAGCCCTGCCTTCCCCGACCTCACAGGTAGCGGAGTGGGGTACTCATCTCCGGTGCTGGCAGACCTCAACGACGACGGCATCTTGGAGATAATAATGGGGGCGGTGGACGGCGTTCACGTCCTGAACGCGAAGGGAGAAGAGCTGATGAACTTCCCTCGAAAGACGAGCGGCTCCCTTGAAGACAGCTTCATGGCTGTCGGGGATCTCGATGGAGACGGGTCCCTGGAGATCGTTGCAGGCGGAACGGACGGAAGGCTGTACGTCTGGCAGGACGACGGCTTCGATTATCCGGGGTTCCCCATTCAGACGGGGGGGTATGTCAAGCACATCGCCCTCGGCGACATCGACGGTGACGGCGAGCAGGAGATCGTAGGAGGGTCCAGAGACAACAGAGTTCACGCCTGGAAGCTGGACGGGACCGAAGCGGCGGGTTTCCCCAAAGTCACCCTGGGGGACGTAGATACCACGCCAGCCCTCGATGACATCGAGGGTGACGGCAGCCTCGAGATGGTGGCGGGGTCCAACGACGCTCGGATATACATCTGGGAGATCTCCGACTCCTTCGGAGATCTGGCGTGGCCGATGATCAGGCAGAACCTCCGCCACACCGGCACCGTGCCGCTCCAAGGGTGAGCTGGGGAGAACGGATGGTGGCGATATTCTGGGGAGAACGGATGGTGGCGATGAGCTGAGTGGGGGGCCTGCCGTCAAGGTTTTTTTGACCTGGGCCCGAGAGGCTCCCTTTAGCCGCCATCCCCCACCAATTTTTATATCTTATACAAAATCTGTTCAAGTTTTGATCGGCGGCATCATCTATATATTCTGCGATCCAATTGAGGATGGTGATTCTTTTGAAGAGGATCTTACTTTTGGCGGCCTTCTGTTCCTTTGCGGCCCTCTCTCTGGCCAGCACGGCCTTGGGCCAAGAGGTCTTGGGCCAAGAGGTCCAGCAGGATCTTCTGATCCAGGACAGCGGGAACGAGACGACGGTCAACCTCGCCGGGATATACTCGTCGGGATACTTGGGCGTTGCGGAGACGGTGAAGTTCACGCCGCCTCGGCCGAGCTGGACTCTGGACGAGGTCCAGATCCTCGGGTGGGACGGGTACGAGGAGAATGGAACCCTGCCAGAGGAGCAGATCATAAGCATGGAGATCAGGGACGAGAACCTGGACCTCCTCTATCGGTTCACAGATTCCCAGCTGCCTTACTTCACCTTCATAGGACAGCCGGGGATCGGCGTCATCGAAGTTCCCTCCTTGGCCATAAGTGGCGACTTCTACGTATGCTTCTACGATCGGGGAGCCGTCGACGTGGGGATAGATAGAACTGATGCCGAAGGTAACTCGTACTTCTTCGATATGCAGACAAAAGAGCTCTTCCTCGCAGAAGTAGGGATGGCGGGCTCTGAGGAGCTCGTACCTGTGAACTGGATCATCAGAGCGGTCGGCCACTGAAAAAAAGCAGTCTCCTTTCCTATTATGTCCAAGAAAATCTTCGGCCCGTGCGTCTGCATCGGCGGGATGCCCGGCATCGGAAGCGTGGGCAAGGTGGCCGCCGACTACATCGGCATCGCCCTGGATTGCGTCACATTCCAGCTGATGGTCTCCACCGGCTTTCCCCCCGAGGTTCCCGTCGAGGATGGCATAGCGAGAGCCCTCCAGGTTGAGCTGAAGGCCCCGGAGGGGAGAGACGACCTCCTCGTCCTCACCGGGGACGCCCAGCCCCTGAAGCCGCCTCACATGTACAACCTGGCTGGAGAGATCCTGAAGGCCCTCGTCTCTTACGACGTCACCGACCTGATCACCCTAGCAGCCTACGTCGGAAGCTCCGAGGAGAGGGTCTTCGGAGTGGCCACTGACGCCGACCTGGCTTTGGCCCTCGAAGAGGGCGGCATCGCCCTCCTTCGAGACGGCATCGTCGGCGGCCTCAACGGGATCCTCGTCGGCCTCTGCCCCTCCTACGGGATGCGGGGGGTATGCCTCATGGGAAAGACCGACGGCGAGAAGGCCGTCGACCTGGCGGCCGCAGAGCACCTCATCGGGGCCGCGAGCGACCTTCTGGGGCTGAGCATCTCCACGGAGGTTCTCGGCTGGTCCCATAGAGAGGTGCCGAAAGAGGACGAGGGTGAGGGGAAGAGGCGCCACCGGCGCGAGGTGGACGATCGCGCCGGATACGGCTAGACGGCCCTCACCACCAGGGCTCCCCGAGGGACGCCCACCGTCATGGAGACCGGCTCGCACTTGGCCCTCATGACGTAGATGAGCCTTCCGGCCAGGATGTCGTCGAACTCGGTCATCGTCTCGAAGTTGCCCATCCCCTTGGCTACGACCAGGAAGTCGTCGTCATGGAGGAGGCGGAGGAGCTCGGGCCTCGCCTTCTCCAGGGAGAGGCCGATGACAGGACCTGTAGGCTCGAGGGGGTGGGCCGTCATGGACCTCAGCTCATCGGCGGTGACGTCGTTTAAGATGGGTCCGGTCTTGGGTCCGATGACGACCCCCTTTCCCATCTCCAAAAGCTTCTCGATGACGAAGAGGTCGAAGACGATCTCGCCGGCGTTGTCGGTGAGGTAGAGGACCTTCTCGAACCGATTTATCCGCCGCCGGGCCTCCTCCAGGTCTCCGTCGAACTTCTCGTTCAGAGTGTCAAAGAAGACGTCCTCGAAGGAGTCGACGTCGAAGTCGTGGCCCTTGACGCCCCACTCCATGGAGTTGGCGGCGGCGGCGATCCTGATCAGGGCCTCGAGCTTGTCCTCCGCCTCATCGTAAAACTTCTTCGCGCGGGGGAGGAGGGCGGTCGCCACTCGGTTGCTCTCGGCCTTCATCTCCCGGTAGGGGTCGGGATTTTTGCTCCTCCTCTTCATGATCTCCTCCCGCTCGGTCCCCACCACCGATGGGACCTCGCCTTTGTGGAGGGCCATGAAGTCGACGAGCTCCTCCATCGCCCCCTTCTTCGAATCGTCGTCGGAGAAGAGGATGTCGCATTCGAACTTGGCCCGGTCGAGGATGCAGCTGTAGCAGTTCGAGGCCATCTTCATGGCGTCACCTGCCCGCCAGGACCGCGATCACCTCGGGGATGGCCTTCGATGCCACCTCGGGGACCGATCCGCCGGATAGGACGAAGACGATCCCTCTCCCCCCGGCGGCGTCCTTGATGATCCTCGCCATCTTGGGGTAGACCGCAGAGGTGAGCTCAAAGCCGCCGTAGTCGTCGGCGTGGGAGTCGTGGCCGAATATGACGAAACAGATCGAGAAATCGAAGTCTTTGGCCATCTCCATGCTGTTTTCAAGCTCGCTCAAAAACTGCTCATCTTTTGCGTCAAACCCGATCCCGACGTCGTAGTTGTTGTTCTTCCCGTCGAAGTTTGAGCTCTCTTGGTGGTTGAAGTTGATGTGATATACGTTGGGGTCGCCCCCGAAGAAGTTTCTCGTCCCGTCGCCGAAGTGGGGGTCGACGTCGACGATCAGAAACCTCTCAAGGCCCATCTCTCTGAGCCTCATGATCGATATCGCGACGTCGTTGAAGTAGCAGAAACCCCAGCAGCTCCCGGGGCTGGCGTGGTGGCCCGCGGTCCCGGTGTAGGCGAAGGCGTTCTCGGCCTCGCCCTTGGCCACCATCTCCGCGGCCTTGATGACGGACCCCGCCGAGAGGAGGGCGACGTCGTAGTACATCCGGTTGTAAGGCTCGGTCCTCATCCTCTCCATGTGCTCGGGGGTGTGGGCCCTCTCGACGAGGGCGAGGGGCGCAGGCTCAGGCTCGAAGACCTGAACATCGCCCCCCTCCAGGAGCCCCGACCTGGCCAGCGCTTCAAAGGAGGGCCTGATCCGGGCCTTGAGGACGCTGTGCCCCTTCGCCCCGAAATCCTCGTGATAGATGACGGCAACCTTCATGTTCCAGAGGTCTCTCGATCGACCTTATAAAACGTTCCGACCGAACCCCCTAGATCTGAGAGTACCTCGGATACCTCTCCAGGAGCATCCCCTCGACGACGATGGGCATATCCCGCAGGGCGTCGTTGGCGGCCCTCTGGACCTCCCAATCCTTGCCGGAGTATATGGTGAAGAGCGGCTCCCCCTTCTTCACCACCTCCCCCATCTTCTTGTGGATCCGGACCCCTGCCTTCTTGTCGGCGGGCGCCCCGGCGTTCCTCGCGATCTCGACGATCCTCTTGTTGTCGAAGGAGATGACGTAGCCGTTCGCCGGGGCGAGGATGTCCTGGCGATACTCGCCGATCTCGATATCGCTGCTCTTGATGCTCGGATCGCCCCCCTGGGCCTCGATGATCTCCATCATCTTTTCGTGGGCCTTGCCGCTGGTGAGGATCCTCTCGGCCATGGCCCTCCCCTCGCCCCGGGCGGCGACGCAGCCCATCCCGGAGGAGCACCCGATCTCCAGCAGTATCCCGGCGAGGGAGAGGCTCTTCTCCCGGAGGCTGTTGGGACCCTGGCCGCTCTCGAGCATGGTCAGCGCCTCCTTCACCTCCAGGGCCGGTCCGACGGTCCTTCCCACCGGCGAGCCGCCGAAGGTCATGGCGCACTCGACTCTGATCCCGAGCCGGTCCCCCAGGTCGATGAGGTCTTTGGCCATCGACCTACCGTTGTCGACGGTGGGAAGCTTCGTTCCGGGGCCGACGGGCATATCCATCACCACCGAGTCTGCGCCAACGGCCCCCTTCTTGGCCATGATCGATGCCAGCATCTGGCTGTAGGGGTCGATGGTGAGGGCGTACTCTGCCCTGATCAGCTTGTCGTCGGCGGGGGCTATGTTCGTCGCCCCGCCCCAGGCGAGGATCCCGCCGACGCTCTCTGCGATCTCCTTGATCTCGTCGGCGGAAAACTCCACGGGCGCCAGGATCTCCATCAGGTCTGAGGTCCC
The DNA here is from genome assembly GCA_964530375.1 of uncultured Methanotrichaceae archaeon. Lineage (GTDB taxonomy): Archaea > Halobacteriota > Methanosarcinia > Methanotrichales > Methanotrichaceae > Methanocrinis. The sequence goes on along the minus strand of CAZHAO010000047.1, from coordinate 2,900 downwards.
CCCGGCCCCGGTGATGGCCCTCGAGCTGGTCTTGGGGATGAGGAGGCCCGCGGCGGCGACGATCGGGACCACCAGGAGGGATACCTTGTTTCCGGGAACTCCGCCGATGGAATGCTTGTCCACCACGGGATGGGTGTCGAAGTGGATCCGCTCCCCGGTCTCGATCATCGCCCTCGTCAGCCACTCCGTCTCCTGGGAGTCGAAGCTTCTTATGTAGAGGGTGGTGAGGTAGGCGGAGATCTCGACGTCGCTGAGGTTGTTGTCGACGATGTCCTGGACGATGGTCCTGATCTGGTCTTCTGTGAGCTTCTCCTGGTCCATGATCCTCTTGATGTAGCCGATGGATAGAGGTTTCGTCGCCGGGGCCACGTCCACCTCCCTCGCCTCCCCCACCTTCTGGTGGGCCTCGGTGAAGATCCCGACCTTCCCCGGCTCCACCATCTGGGTGGTGACGTCCAGGATCGCGGTGAAGGAGGCTCCTTTCGCCTTCACCCGAACCCGGTCGCCGGCGTTCATCCCCAGCTCTCTCGCGTCGGCAAGGTTCAGCATCACCTTGTACTGTCCTATCTCTATGTCGAAGGGGTTGACCTCGAATAACATGTTGGACCTCTTTTCGATTGTGAAGTGAGATCTTTTTCAAGCCCGAAGAACGATCATCTTCAGGCGTTTAAGCTTCAGCACTCAACCCTTTGAACTTCAAGCCTTAACTAATTCTCTATCCCGGAGCCCTGCTCACGTCCCGGGATAGGGCCTTGAGCCGGTCGATCATCTCCGAAACCTTCCTCTTCGCCTCGATGTGGTCGGTGGTGCAGACTATCCGAAACTCCTCCCTCGACTCGATGATCATGACGTCCGCCCCGAAGATCGGCCAGGAGAGGTCGACGGCTGCACCGGAGATATCCCGCCAGGTGGAGGGACTATCCCGGACGAAATCCCTCGCGATCGCCAGGGCCGATTCGACCCCCGCCCTCATCTCGTCGGAGAGGTCGATCCTGGACCAGAAGTCGTAATGGGGCCTCAGCTCCGGATAGAGCTCTCTTATCGCCGTATCGAGGTAAAGGTTGTAGGCGACGGTCCTGGTGGGGTCGAAGGGGAGGACGCCGCACCTTCCGATCCTCTTTAGGTTCTCTTTGACCGTCGGAAAGTAGGCGGGAAATATCCCCGGGCCGGTCCTCTGGATGATCCTCTCTATCCCCAGGTCGACGAGGACGTTCATCATCTCGATGACGATCTTCGCGCAGAAGTCGCAGGGAGAGCCGATGTGCCGCTTCATCACCTTCTCCTCGAAGAGGACGTGGTAGAACTCGTGGAGGAGGGGGTAGGGCTCGAGCTCCGAGAGGTATATCCGATAGACGTTCCCATCGTGGACCGTCCTTCCGAGGACGAAGGGCTCCTCGCTGATCTCGACCTCCACGTCGACATCGAGCCTCCAGGCCCTCTTCAGCCCCTCTACGATCTTCGTGAGGCCCTCTCCAGAAGGGTCAGAGATCGGATCCACTCTCCTTTTGCCTCTCTCGTCGTTCCTACCACGAGCCTTTTGCCCTCTTCCGTCTCCTCGACGACGCCGCAGGCCTCGATCCTCTCCCCCGGCAGGGCCTGGCCGGCGTAGGTGTGGGTGTAGCAGAGGATCTCGGAGATCTCGGGGTGGTCGATCTCGAAGACGGCGGGGTTGTCGAAGGCGAACTCGGCGTCGAGGACGATCGCCCCGATCTTCCGGCGGCTGGCCTTTC
>CAZHAO010000047.1:0-1160 GCA_964530375.1 uncultured Methanotrichaceae archaeon | reverse complement strand
GGGGGAGGCGGCCTGATCTGGGACCAGTCCCGGGTGAAGAGGAGGTCGAAGTAGGTCCCGTCCACCAGCCCCCGGTTTCCCTTCCTCCTCTCGTGGAGGACGAACTCGTCGCGGCTCATCTCCGGGACCCTCTTTCGGTAGATCTTATCCCAGGTGGCCTCGTCCAGATCCCGGATGGGTCCCTCCTCCCCCTTCGCCCTCTCGATGACGTCCCTCGCCCGCCACCAGTCCCTCCCGTAGACGAGAAAGTCTATGTCAGAGCTGGGCCCCTCAAGCCCCACCAGGATCGAGCCTGTGATCCCCATCATCTCCGGAGGGACGCCCCCCTCCTTCAGGACCGAGACGATCTTTCCGACCCTTCCGTCCCGTTCCGCCACCTTCGGAAGCTCTTTTTCGGGCCGATAGATTCGGAGGATCTCCTCCTCGGGAACGATGTGGACGTCCTGGACGTACTCGGGCCTCTTTTTTCGGAGAAACTCGTAGGCCATCTCGAAGTCGAGCTTCCGGTATCGAACTTTCCCGGCAGTCCTCTCGCCTTCGGGGTCGGGGACGTACCGCAAGATCGACCTGATCCCCCGGGGGTGGTGGTAGTCGACGACGGCGAATATCCAGCCGTCTGTGGTTTGAAAGAAGTCTCTGATCCTCGCTTTCATTCCAAAAGCTCCCGCACCCTCTCCATCCCCGCCCCCTCCCTCATCACCATTCTTTTTGCCAGGTCGACGAGGGTCGATGGGAGGGCGAACCGGGATCTCCCCCCGTCCAGGACGATGTCCACCTTTTCTGCGATCTCCGGGTCCAGCTCCTCTACGCTTGCGGGCGGCCTTCGGCCCGAGAGGTTTGCGGAGGTCGAGGTGATGGGACCTGCCCTGCCGATCAGCTCACGGGCCATCGGATGGTCCGGGAACCTGATCCCCACCAGGGGCGATCCTGCCGTCACCATGTCGGAAAGGCCGGGGCTCTTTTCGACCAGGACCGTAATGGGCCCCGGCAGCACCTTTCGGAGGAGGGCGAGGTCATCTTCGTCGATCCGAGCGACCTTTTCCATCATCTCGAAGCTGGCGACGGCGACCGAGAGGGGCGTTCCTCGGGCCCGCCTTTTGATCTCGAAGACCCTCTTTACCGCCTCGGGGATGTAGATCGATGCCCCGATCCCGTAGACC
>CAZHAO010000046.1:8733-10903 GCA_964530375.1 uncultured Methanotrichaceae archaeon | reverse complement strand
GACCCCCAGGACGTTCATGTTCGGGCCCCCCAGGTCCAAAACCCCAGAAAACCCGACCTCGGCGAGAAGTTCGAGCCTCTCCTCGATCCTCTCCAGAGCCAGCATCGGAGCCTCCTGGAGGTTTCCGAGGATCCTGCCGTTTCCCGTCTCCATCATCTCCACAACGCTGGTCAGCTCCTGGCTGATGAGGACGTCTATCGGATCGATGGTGGTGGCCCAGTACATCAGCATGTCAGTGAACCGGACCGGCTCTCGGTCGATCACCTCGATGACGCCCCCGCCCTTGGGCCTTATGGGAACCCCGGCCTTGAGGAGGACTCCGCTGATGGTGATGCTGCAGGCGGACATGATCTTGGCCTTGGTTCCCAAAGTCTCCAGCTTCAGATAGGGGCTGACGGCGAGGCCGCTATCCATGACGTCCCGGAATATCCGGAGGGTGGGCTCGAGCATCTCCAGGGCCACCAGGGAGGTGTTGGTGACGATCTTCCCCTCCATCCGCCGGGGGTCGAAGCTCACCTTCTGCATCAGGTTCTCGATTCTGCTCAGGGAAAAGATCAGGGGTTTCAAACATACCACCGAACCCTTCTTGCCGTCGATACGGGCCCGCCGTCCAATCCCGGGGGGAGCGTCTGCGGACAGAGATCCTTAAAGTCGCTCATCCTTTAAATATGGTGAAGATGGGGCGGGAAAGGCGTCTTATATCACCTATTACATACTTGGCCAAGATGTTGCGCCAGAGGTTCGTGCTCGATACAACAGCCCTTACCGACTCCCTCGCCTGGGAGGGGGAGGGTTGCACCAACATCTGCGAGGGGATGAACTCCATCCTCGACTCCGTCGCCGAGGCGAGGCTCCACCTCGGCATAAGCTGCTACATCCCCTACCCCTCCGTCTACAACGAGATCAGGGACTTCGTCAGGCACAACGACTGCGACGAGGCGGTTTTAGTCAAGGTCGACACCTGGCTTGTGAAGATGACGCCGGACCGCTACGAGGTGAAGATCCCGTCCAAGGTCTTCTACGAGTACGTCTTCTACATGCGGAGCAGGATAAACAAGGGGATGAACGTCGCCGAGGAGGCGATCTGGGAGGCGGTAGGAAGGTGCATCGCCCTGAGCGCCGAGGAGGGAAATCTCGCGGCGATGAAGGACGAGATCGAGAGGGAGGCGGTCGGAGGAATCGTGAGAAAGTTTCGAGAGAAGTACAGGAGCGCGCTGCGCTACGGCATCCTCGACAGCGCCCCCGACATCGACATCCTCCTTCTGGCAAAGGAATTGAACGCCGCCGTCATCTCCCAGGACCTGGGGGTCCAGAGGTGGGCGGAGCAGCTGGGCCTCCGGTACCTGGAGGCGAGGACCTTTCCGGTCATGATCAAGGAGTACCTGAGCCGCGCCAGGGCGATCAAAAAGAGCAACGGTCTGCCCCTCTACGTCCCGCCGTCCGGAGAGGACGATCTGACTTTATAACTTTGAATATATAAGAAATAGGTTCCAGGGGTCTGATTCAGGAACCCAGGAGCCTGTCGAGGAGCCAGTCCGGCTCGAACTTCACCAGGTCCGGATAGTCCTGGCCCACCCCCAAAAACAGGATCGGCTTTCCTGTGATGGAGGATATGGATATGGCGGCCCCGCCCTTGGCGTCGGCGTCGGTCTTGGTGAGGATCGTCCCGCTGATCGGCACAGCCTCGTTGAAGAGCCTCGCCCTCTCGACGGCGTCGTTTCCTGCGATCGCCTCGTCGACGAATATGAGGAGGTCGGGCTTCACCACCCTCACTATCTTCTTCATCTGGTCCATGAGGTTGACGTTGGTGTGGAGCCGTCCCGCGGTGTCCGCCAGGACCACGTCCCTGTGGTGAGCCTTCGCGTACTCCACGGCGTCGAAGATGACGGCGGCGGGATCTTTGCCGTCCCTGTGCTTGACCAGCTTCACCTCCAGCTTATTCGCGTGGACCTCGATCTGCTCCACCGCCCCAGCCCGAAAGGTGTCCCCGGCGGCGAGGACGACGGAGTAGCCCCGATCTTTGAGGTACCTCGCGACCTTCGCGATGGAGGTGGTCTTGCCGGTCCCGTTCACCCCGACGAAGACTATCTTCACCGGCTTTTCGGCCTTCGCGATGAAGTCGTCGACGTCGAAATAGTTCTCCGAGAGGACCTTGAAGAGGGCGGACCTC
>CAZHAO010000046.1:0-8723 GCA_964530375.1 uncultured Methanotrichaceae archaeon | reverse complement strand
CTCCTCGGCGATTTCGCCGGTGTCGGCCCGGATCTTCTTCTTTCGCCCCACCAGCTCCTCTTTGACGGAGGCGACGATAGTCTCGGCGACGGGGAGGGCGACGTCGCTTTCGAGGAGGGCCATCTCCAGCTCCCAGAGGGGATCCTGCAGGTCTTTTTCGTCGAGGACGACCTCCTGCTCGAAGATGAGGGATCGAGCCCGAAAGGCGAAGGACTGCTTCGTCTTTGCGGCGTTATTTTCGGGGAGAGGTCCTGCCACCGCCTCTTTTGCGACGACGGACTCCGGGTCGGGCCTCTTTTCTCCGGCTCCGGCCTTCTCGGCGGCCTTCGCCTCGGCCTCGCCCTTCTCCTGGATCTTGGTGGAGACGGCCTCCTTGAACCCCTTCAGCCTCTCCTTGAACCTGTTGAACAACCTTCCCGCCCCTACGTAGAGAACTGCTGCTCGTACTTGGCGGCGATCGACTGGATCTTGCCCATCTCCTCCTCGATCTTGGAGAGGGTCTGGTTCAGCTTGGCCGAGGCCTCCGAGAGCTGCGCCTTCCTCTTGCTGAGGGACTCCTTCGCCTCCGAGGCGCTCTTCTCGATGCTCACCCCGGCGCCGACGCCCACGGTCACCTTATCCTTGGAGGCGAGCTTCGCGTGGATGAAAGAGTCCTGGCCGATGGGCACCAGCATCTCCTGCCCCTCTTCAGCCGTCTCCATAGCCTCGACGGCCTTGAGGGCCTTCTCGCACCCCTCGACGGAGAGCTGGAAGAGGCCGAGCTGCCGGACTATCGCCTCGGCCTCGGCCTGGCGCTGCTGATAGGCCATCAAGAGTCTCCTGACCTCCTCCTCGCTGGGAGCAGCCGGAGACTCAGCCAAGAGCCTTCACCTCTTCTATCCTGACCAGGTTTCTCTTCACGCCCTGCTTGCTCCCCAAGAGGGAGTAGGCCTTCTCTATGGCGTTCTTCTCGCTGTCGCTCTCGATCACCTTGGTGAAGGACTGCCAGCTCTTTCTAACCCTGAACTTTCCTTTGACCTCAAAATCGACCATAAGACTACCCCATAAAACCCAACGCATCTTCGATCCGGCCCAGCTCCGGCCCCGTCGTCTCGTCTCCGGCGACGTACCCTCGGCCGTTGGCGAGGATCCCCGATCCCACCAGGGGCGAGCCGAAGTTGACGGTGCCCACGTCCACGGGAAGGCCGAAGAGATCTTCGAGCTCCGCCAGCTCCGTCTCCGTCAGCCTCGGATGGGCGAGAACGCCCTGATTTGTGACGACGGAGGTCATTCCGACGGTCTTCAGCCCCCCTATCGTCCCCCGCCGCACATCGACCCCCATGGTCCTGGCGACGCTCTCGCAGGCCCGGTCTGAGAGGCCGGGATGGACCAGGGCGGCGGTGTCGTTGGCGAGGATGACGTTTCCGGCGGCGCTGATCTTTCCGGGGAGCCTCGCCACCTTTCCGAGGAAGGAGAGCCTCGCCAGGTCCTCGCCGCTGGCGTGAGGGGAGAGGACGAAGCCGCGGCTGTTGCCGCAGACGAGGGACCCCACCACAGAGCTTCCCGCCACCAACGTCTTCTGGGGTGCGACCCCCAGGTACCTTTCCAGGGCCCTCATCGCCCCGGGCGCTGTCTCCGGGGGGACCAAGACCGCCGCCTCGGTGCAGCAGGCGAAGACCCCCAGAAGGGAGCTTCCCGCTATCTTCAGCCGCTTATCTGACCCGTTCGCCTGCAAACTCAGCCTCAACCCCGCCGTCTTCGAACTTCGCCGCCTTGACCCGGACCTTCGCCGGCGGCTTCTCTGAGCCCCGGGCCCAGATCGCCTCATTGAGGTCGCTTGTGATCTTCACGTCTTCGATGGAGGTCTTCATGTGTCTTGCGAGATAGCTTCGCACCTCGTAGACTGCCCTCTTGCTCCTCTTCCATCTCGGAGCCTTTTTCACTTCCCTCAAAGGAATGGTGTAAATTCGTTCTGTCTCTGCCATAAATCAACCCTCACTCTATGGTGCTCCGTCTCCAGTGGCGCCTCTTGGGGTGGGTCACCACTTTTCTCATCGTCTTTATGATCACCCAGCCAGGGACCCGCCTGTTCTGGTTGAAAGCCTTGGCGTGTCTGATCTTCTTCCCTTTGGTTCTCTTGCTCAAATCCGCTTCCTCCTGATCACTCTTGTATGCATGTGGTGGGCAGGAAATATCCTGGCTACAGCGTCCTGCCCACGCCGCTCCTCCAGCGCCATCCTCAGCCCCACCTCGAAGTCGGAGGCGGGCCGAAGAATGCTCTCGAGCGTCTCGAAATCCATGTAGCTTGATGCCAGGGCGTTGATGGCCTTGGACCCGTATCCCGCCAGCGGCCTTATGTAATGGACCTTATTTCTGTCCTCGAGGCTCCGGACCCCGTCCGGGGTCATCATGGGAACCCGGTCTTCTCTCTTCGTCCCGTCGGCCAGAAACTCCTCTGCCCCGGATAGGACCTCCAGGGCACGCCGGTGGAGGAGGTTGAGGCCGTCCCTCGGATATCCCGCTTTCAGGATCGCCGCGAGGGCCTCCTCCAGAACCTCGTCATCGAAGACGATCGTCCTGTGGGGAAGGTTCAGAACCTCGGCGGCCTCTTTCGCCGCCCCGTCCGTATCGTAGGGGCCGAAGGCGAAGGTGGCCAGCTCCACATCAAAGAACGGTTCCAGAAGAATCGAGGCTAAGGCGCTGTCCTTGCCGCCGCTGAATAGAACTACGACCTTCATCGCCTGGTGATGCTGATCTCCCTCTTCTTGGGCTGAATCTGTTTGAGTATGGCTTTGAGCTGCTCGTCTGTTATGGCGCTCTGGAGCCGTCCGCTCTGGGCCAGCACCACCAGCTGAGACTCGATCTGAGACGCGAACTCCGGCCGGGCCATCCTTATGCTGCTGAGCCTCTCCCTCGCCTCGGGGGTGAGGATCGTCCTCAGGATCGCCTGTTTCCGGGCCTCCATCTCCTGCTGCATCTGCTCCTGCTGGGCCTGCTGGGCAGCGTAGATCTGAGACTCCGACTGCTGCCTCTGGAGTTCCTGCATCCTTTTGCGCTTCAGCTCTGCAAGCTCATCATCCATATCCATGGATCAGTACCTCTCAAGCTCCGGGATCGACTTCTGTACCTCTATTTTGACCTGATGAGATATGTTGTCCAGGAAAGACTGGCCCGCGGGGGTGAGCTGCCGTCCTGCCTTCATCTTCTTGACGTAACCGGCCTTCTCCAGCTGCTGGAGGGCCACCCGAACGACAGATCCGCTCCCCTTATCGAAGTTGGGAGTTATGGTCTTTCTTCGATGTTTGCCGCCGTAGTAGGACCGGAGCCTCGATACGCCGACGGGTCCGTCGATGTAGAGGCGGCGGAGCACCGATGCGCACCGCACGTACCACCAGTCGGGGTTGACGGGCGGCATCTCCTTGTTCACGCCGGTCTTGGCATACGCCGACCATTCCGGCGGCTCGATCTTCCCGCTGGTCTTCAGCTCTTGTGCCACCACATCTATGAGGTTCGTTGGTGGCACGTCATAAACAGTCGTCAAATCATTCAATCCTCCGATTGCGAGATAATCAACGAATCAGAACCCTTAAAATCCGTCAAGTATAAATGCTTTTTCCGGATCTGGCGGCATCACCTCCGACCCATCCGGAAGAAATCGGTATCGGTAGACCTGCGGCGCATCCAACCGGGCGAAATTTCCGGGGCGATCTTGGGGACGTTTGAGACCTCGGAAAAACTCGCCTCTGGGCCAACCACCGAATGCGTCCGGCTCTGCGGGCGAAAAAGGCGCGGCGGGTCTAGAGGAGATCTCCGCCCTTGTCCGCCAGCCCGAGGACGTTCAAGAGGCCTATCAGGTTCTCCTTGGAGAGGCTGCCGTCGGAGACCTTCTTCAGGATATCCTTGGCGTTGAAGGCGACCCCGAGGCCGGCGTTCTGGATCATGAGGCAGTCGTTGGCGCCGTCGCCCACCGCCACCACGTTCTCGGGGCCGATCCCCTCGAGCCTCGCGAGATCGTTCACGATCCTCCCCTTGGCGGATGCGTCGATGATCTCCCCCTCGATCTCGCCGGTGAGGACGCCGTCTTTGATCTCCAGGACGTTGGCGAAGGTGTAGTCGAAGCCGAGCCGCTCCTTGAGCATGTCTGTGAAGTAGGTGAACCCGCCGCTTATGAGGGCGGTCTTGTAGCCCACCTGTTTGAGGTGGTGGAGCAGCTCTTCAGACCCCGGTGTTAGCTGGATGTTCTTTGCGATCTCCTCGAGAGCCTCGACGGGAGTCCCCTTCAGGAGGCGGACCCGGCTCCGGAGGGCCTCCTCGAAGTCCAGCTCGCCGTTCATCGCCCGCTCGGTGATCTCCTCCACCTCCCGGTCGACGCCCGCGAACGAAGCCATCTGGTTTATCGTCTCGAAGTCTACTATCGTCGAGTCCATGTCGAAGACGATGAGCCTCTTCTCTTTGGCGGACTTGTCCAGGTCCTGGACGACGACGTCGAGGCCGAGCCTCTCGCACCCGGCCTTCAGCACCTCTCGCATCCGCTCGACATCGAGGGCGTCGAAGTCCATCACGAACTCGATCGATATCAGCTCGCCCCTCGCCGTGACCATGGCCTTCTCGATGTTGATCCCCCTTATCGCGGCGAGGCTCGCGACGTCGTAGATTATCCCCACCCGGTCCCTCGCAAGGATCGTCACCACCTGGAGGTTCTTTCTCCCCCTCCGCCTGCCCCGATACTGCTCCAGGGGAAGGAAGCTGATCTCAAGTCCCAGATCAGAGGCGAGCTTCTGGAGGACCGACTCCACCTCCTTCGGGGTCGCTGTGGCCTTCCCAAAGTCCGCCACCATCGACATGACGAAGAGGCCCTGGAGGATCCTCTGGTCCAGATCGACTATGTTGACCATCATCTTCGCCGGAGCCTCCAGGATGTCGCGAATTATACCCGGCCTGTCCTTTCCCAGGACCGAGATCACCCACAGGTCAAAGTCGCAGGCCGGTTCCGTCTTCGATTCCATATCTCTCATCAACCTGACCGAAGGGGTGACTCGCATCCCAGCCTAAATACTTTTTCAGCGCCGATCGAAGGGCGGCGGGAGGGATCTCACCACCTTTCAGCTCGATTTGGGTACCACAACAGCCATTGACCAATCCATAAGTCTTAAAAGGAGTCGCGACTTAAGCGGGTGCTGGAAGTGAGCATGGCTTTCTTTCTTTGGGGAGGGGACGATGCCGAAGTCCGGTAATCGAGGGAGGTCGTACGAGCTTTTGGGGGTTCTGACAGCCTTCTTGCTGGGCCTCATCTTGAGGCTGGTTCCCGCCAGAAACGCCCTCGTCGGAGGGGACGTCCTCTTTTACGGGTACGACTCCTTCTATCACGCCCGCCGGATCTTCTTCACCGCTGAAAACTTCCCCCACGCCCTCTGGTTCGATTCGTACCTAAACCATCCCCGGGGCTTTGAACTCCTCTGGCCGCCCCTCTTCGACCAGGTCGTCGCTGGAGCCGCCCTCCTCTTCGGCGGTGGCAGCCATGCCATCGAGATGGCGACGGCTCTCGGGCCCCCCGTCCTCGGATCTGCCTCGATCCTGGTCGTCTACATTTTAGCTAAGAAGCTCTTCGGGGCGAGGGTGGCGATCCTCGCGGCCTTCATCCTCGCCATCAATCCAAGCCACATAGCCAGAACCCATTTCGGATGCGCGGACCACGACGTTCTGGAGTCGCTTTTCATCTTCTCTGCGATAATCCTCCTCGCATACGCCCTCGTCGAGAGGGATCGAAGGCTCTGGTTTGGGGCCGCAGGTGGCCTTCTTTTGGCCGCCACCTCCTACACCTGGCTTGGAGCTCCGATCTACATGGGAGCGATCCTGATCTACGCGACGATGCAGGTCGCCCTGGACCTTCGGGTCGGAGCTCCTTCAGAAGAGACGATCGTCCCCCTGGCGGCGGCCTTCGGGACGGCCCTCCTCCTGCTGCTGCCGTTCTGGGACGAGACGTGGCTCCTCCCCTCCTTCTTCGGCGGCCTCGCAGGACTGGCCGCCCTGGCGTTCCTCCGCCTCCTATCCCGCCTCTTCGAGGCGAAGAGCCTCCCCTGGCTCGCCTTCGTCCCCCTGGTGGCGATATCAGGCTATACCGCCGTGATCATCAGCTACGCCGCAGGCATGGCCCCGGCGGTTCACTCCCTCTTCTGGGAAGGGGTTCGCTACTTCTTTTTGGGGGGTCTGGCTAAAGAGAGCATCGTGGAGGCCGCCCCCGTCTACCAGATCTTCGAACTCGTATCCCTTCCCGGCCTCGGCTTTGCCTTCTCGATCCTCGGCCTGGGGGCGGCGGCGATTCAGGCCTGGAGGGCCCGTCTTCCACGAGATGAGGTCCTCTTCATCGTCTTTGCGACCTTCGCCCTCGTCCTGACGGTATTTCAGGCCCGGTTTCTCTACCTCTTCTCCGTCGCCGGGTCGATCCTCACATCAATCCTCTTCTTCGTCGCCGCCGACCGGCTTAGAGGATCGGAGCGGGCGGGCCCCTGCCTCTCTCTCGCCGTCCTGGCGATCCTCCTCCTTCCCAACGTCCCGGGACTTCTGGCGGTCGCCGAGGACGAGCCGGAGGTGGCGGGAGACTGGCTCGAAGCTCTCGATTGGCTGAGAGAGAATACGCCCGCCACCACGGGCTTCGATCGGCCGGTCAGCGCCGGGGAGTACGGCGTCTTGAGCTGGTGGGACTACGGCAACTGGATCCTTTATAGGTCGAAGAGGCCGGTGGTGGCGAACAACTTCCAGGCGGGGGCGACGGACGCCGCGGCCTTCTTCCTCTCAGAGGACGAAGAAGAGGCCCTGACCATAGCGGAGGCGAGGGACGTCCGGTACATCGTAACCGACGAGAAGATGGTCTACGGCAAGATTCCGGACATCGTCCGCTGGACGAACGAAGATCCCAACAGCTACATCACGATATCTGCCGGCCCGGATCGAGTCACCTTCGAGCACACCAAGAGGTTCCTCGGAACAGTCCTGGCCGGGCTTCACATCCTCGACGGGACGAACCTGGGCACCTTCCGCCTCCTCTACGAGTCAAAGACCTCTCTCGGCCTCAAGTACCCGACGAGGGAGGTGAAGGTCTTCGAGCGGGTCGAGGGGGCGAAGATCGCTGGAACGACCCCCTACGAGAAGCCGATGGGCGTGATCCTGGATATGGAGTCGAACCAGGGGAGGAAGTTTCAGTACTTCAACTCGGCGATGCCGGAAGACGGCAGATACGAGATAACGGTCCCCTACTCCACCGATGGAGGGCTCGAAACCCATGCCATCGGCCCCTATCTCGTGGGGCCGGTGGAGGAGTTCGTCGGGGGGGTGTCGAAGGACGTCAATGTAACCGAGGAGGACGTCCTCCTCGGCAGGGTCGTCGAGGTGAACTTCTGATCTTCTCAAAATCGCCCTTCAGCCCCGGAGCAGGAGCTGGCAGCAGGTCTTGATGCAGAGGCCGGGGACGACGTTTTTCCCCTCGCGGTCCAGGGCCTCGATCACCTCCAGGTTCTCAGTCCCGGGCTGGAGCCAGAAGGTCTCAAAGCCGACCTTTCGGGCCTCCTCGGCGAGAGCGGAAACCGCCTCGGGCCGTCTGAAGACGTCCAGGATGTCGATCTTCTCGGGGACGTCCTGGAGGGACCCGAGGACCCTCTCCCCCAGGATCTCCTCGCCCTTGTGCTCGGGGTTTACGAAGTAGATCTTGAAGCCGTACCTCATCACCGTCTCCGAGACGAAGTAGCTCGGCCTGGATCTCTCCGGCGATATCCCGACGACGGCGACGGTTCTGCTCTTCTTCAGGATATCTCTCAGCTCTTCACGATCTTCGATGACGGGCATGGGATATCGGCTCCTGGGATTGATGTTGCGGAGGCCTCTTTAAAGCAGAGTTCGGAGGTCTCGGCGACCTCGGCGCCCTCCGTCTCCTTCTCCTCCTTCAAGAGAGAGAGGACCAGGTCCAGGTTCTCGGAGTAGATTGAGATCATCGGATCGTCGGGGCCGCGGCCGGCCTCGGAGATGGCGGCGGCCCGCTCGAAGCACGCCTTCGCCCCCAAAAGATCGCCCATCTCCAGGAGGACCCAGCCGAGGTTGTTTTCGGTGGTGGCGACCATGGGGTGGCCGGGGCCAAAGGCCATCTCGCTGATGTTTTTGGCCCGCTCGAAGCTGGCCCGGGCGCCCGGAAGGTCGCCGAGGTCTCTCTGGACGCCGCCGAGGTTGTTGACGTCGGTGGCGACGTTGGGGTGGTGGGGGCCGTATGCCCCCTCGTCGATGGCCAGGGCCCGCTCGAAGCAGGCCTTCGCGTCGACAAAGTCCCCCATCTCCTGGAGGAGGAGGCCCAGGTTGTTGACGTTGATGGCGACATGGGGGTCGTCGGGACCATAGGCCCTCTCGTCGATGGCGAGGGCCCGCTCGAAGCAGGCCTTCGCTCCCGTCAAATCTCCCTGGTCCTGGAGGGCGAGGCCGAGGTTGTTGAGGTAGGTGGCGACCGTCGGATGGTCCGGGCCACGGGTCCTCTCGCCGATGGCGAGGGCCCGCTCGAAGCACCCTTCGGCGCCCGAGCTGTTCCCCGAGTCCCGGAGGGCGAGGCCGAGGTTGTTGACGACGACGGCGACGGCGGGGTGGTCGGGGCCATAGGCCCCCTCGACGATCAATAGAGCCCCCTCAAAGCACTCCTCGGCCTCATCGAGGTCGCCCGCGGCGTAGAGGGCGAGGCCCCTGTTGTTCAGGTCGACGGCCTCCGCCGG
>CAZHAO010000045.1:0-11014 GCA_964530375.1 uncultured Methanotrichaceae archaeon | reverse complement strand
TATCCGCATTCTTTCTCATCATTGAGCTCATAAGCAAGCCTGCCAAGGCTTTGTCAATTGGAGAATATGGGATTATGGAGGGCTTTCCAGTACTTCCTCCCGTTTGGTAAGTGCTGGCTATTCTCTTTCCAGGGATCCACCAAGCATTATGCTCTAATCCTTGCTTTCTCATATCTTCATTCGTGAGTGATGGCAATAACTCTAGGTCCTCACCGGTATTGATGTTATTTTTAACCCAGGATTGCAATTCCTCTGGATTGTTGATATTCATATACTTCATATATTTTTTTCTATATAGATTAGATTTATCAATAGCATAAAGAATATTATCTTGGATGAGTATGTCTTCAATCCTTTGTGCCTCCGTCTTAGAGGTTCTTATCACATATTTATAAAAATCCTCAGCAAAATCTGGATGTCCAATCGCGCCAATATAATCCGCGGTTCTCTTGGGTATCCCGTCATATTTTTCCAAGAAAAGTAGATCTAATATATTTAGAGGTCTATCTTGCAGCTGTCTTATACCCTCCAAATCTGAGCAAACCTCGTCATCAACTATTCTAAAGGGCATAAAAGGGTTTTATGTGATTTTAAATTACTTAAAATTTTCGGTGTCCATATCCAGATGGGCAAACGCGAGCATGCGCGAGGTTGGGTCCAGTCTCATCCCCTAGTCCTACTCGATATTATCACTATGTCACTAACATCGATATACGTATCGGCAACATTCCAGAAGGACGAACTTTTGACAATGCCGGTGCTCCCTCTGCCTCTCCTCCCCCGCCTTTGCCGCATTCTCCTCAGATCCCATCTCAAATTCTCAAAGAAATCGCACCGGAGCCATCTGATGGGTATAAGAAAATCGCCGTCGAGAAAAGGTAAATTGGTGCGGGGGATGGGATTCGAACCCACGAACTCCTGCGAGACAAGGCCCTCAACCTTGCGCCTTTGACCTGGCTTGGCAACCCCCGCCCAATGGGGTTTTATGCTATTCTGACTCAGGCTCTTGTTGCGCTCTTCTAGCTATTAAGCTAGCTCGCTCAGCTTCTCGCTGAGGAGCGATGCGCGCCTCTTGATCTCGGCCGCAGCCCCGGCCACGAGGTCCTTTGCGGGCATCGATCCGTCGGTGTCTATCTTCATCAGGAAAACGTCCTCGATCGGAACGACCTCGATGGCGCCGACGTCACACTCTTTGACGCAGAGCTTGCAGATAGAGCAGCTTGTGGGGTCGGTGACCTCCACCTTCCCTTTGCCCTCTCCGACCACGAGGATCTCCCGGGGACAGACCTCGACGCACCTTCCGCAGCCATTACATTTATCGCTGACCCTGATCTCCGGCAGGTTCTTGTAGCCACACTGGGTTCCGGCCTGCCACTTGGTGTGGACCGTCCCCCGGTTCAGGGTGACGATCCCCTCGATCATCAGCTTTTCGCCCTCGCCCAAGATCGCGATGGGGATCTTCTCGAAGGCGACCTTCACCCCAGGATCTGCAAACCTCAGATCCCCAGAGTGAACAGTGCAGGGCCCCTCTGCGGTGAGGGTCATCTGCACCTGGCAGGCGGGACAGCCCGCGCCGCCGCAGTCACACTCTTCTGGAACCGAGTAAAGGCTGAGGTCGTCGGCCTTTATCGGCACCAGGCCCAGCCTCAGGGAGAGCTGCTCGTCGAAGAGGACCGACGTATTGTCATAAATACTTATCTCATCGATGGCTAGAGACGGCACCTCCGCGAGACAAGCCCTCCTGATGGCGTTGGCGAAGGCTGGCTTCGCGCCCCGCAGAAGGAACCGCGCCCGGTCCTCTCTCAGCTCGATCAGTTCCACCTGCAAAGTTACACCCGTCTGCCCCTCTTTCCGCCAGAGGGCTTTGTCCCGTCGTGGGGGATGGGGGTCACGTCCTCGATCCTGCCTATCTTCAGCCCGGCCCTCGCCAGAGCCCTGATCGCCGCCTGGGCGCCGGGTCCCGGAGACCTCTGGCCGTTCCCGCCGGGAGCCCTGACCCTGACGTGGACGCCGATGATCCCGTTGGTCATCGCCTGCTCGGCGACCTGCCCCGCCATCTGCATGGCCGTATAGGGCGAACTCTCGTCCCTTGCGGCCTTCACCACCATCCCGCCCGATACCTTGGCGATCGTCTCAGCGCCGGTGAGATCGGTGATGGTGATGATGGTGTTGTTGAAGGAGGCGTATATGTGGGCCACGCCCCATTTTCCTTCTGCCATGTTTATCCTTCCACCTTGGGTATTCTGGTCGCCCTCTCAGGGTGAGCCTCCTGAGCCATGGGCGAACCAGGGTAGTAATCGATGGTCATCTCTTCGCCACGCTTGACGTAATAGCCGGGGACTGTGACCTTCCGCCCCGTGATCGTAATGTGGCCGTGAGTTATGAACTGCCGAGCCTGCCTCAGGGTCTTGGCGAGCCCCTGACGGTAGACCTGAGTCTGAAGCCTCCGCTCCAGAAGGTCCTCCACCTTCATCGAGAGGACGGAGTCGAGGTCGCCATCTTCCTTGAGCATCCCGTACTTTTTGAGGTGATCCAGCACGTCCTCCGCCTGAGCCACAAGCCCCGTCTCTCCCCGGGTGGTGGCGGCCAGAAGCTGGCGGCTTACACGCCTGTACTTTCTGATGAGGCTCTGGGCCTTCCAGACCTCTCTCTTGTTGCGGAGCCCGTAATTCTTGACCAGCTCCACCTCCTGAGCCATCCGATCGGCCTCCCAGGGGTGGTGCGGAGTATCGTAGCTCTTCCTGCACTTACCGGGATATCCCATAAAAGCCCGCCTCCCTCACGCCTTCTTCCTGCTGACGCCCACGGTAGCTCCCCTTCGACCGGTGGATCGAGTCCTCTGCCCTCGAACGCGGAGGCCGCGCTCGTGCCTGATCCCCCTGTAGCTACGGGTCTTCCTGATGATGTCCATCTCTTCTCTGAGGGCAAAGACGAGATCGGTCCCCATCACGTGCCTGTCCTCGCCGGTGAGGAGGTCCTTCCTCCGGTTCTTCATCCAGACGGGAAGGTGGTCCTGGGCCGATTCCACGATATCTCGGAGCCTCGATATCGCCTCGTCCGAGAGCATGCCGAGGGTCTCTGTCGGCTCGATCTCCGCCTTCTGGGTGAGGAGCCTAGCGTTTCTTCTGCCCATGCCCTTGATGCCGGTGAGCGCCATCTGAACGGGCTTGTGACCGTTGAGGTCGGTGTTCAGGATGCGCACTATATGTTTCAGCTCTTCATTCTCTTCTGGCAAATTATTCCTCCAGAAATCTGAAGCCTCCGGTTTTCCGGAAGCCCTCTGGAGCAGCCCCGGATCATTGTCCGACGCCGCCCATGCATCGGCAAGCGCCGATGGGGCGAATTCAATCGCAAACGGTAATCCAAGCGTGAGATTCGCTAATGGTACATAAGACTTATGGAGGGGAGGGAGGGCTGGGATTCAAAGCTCACCCTTCGCGGACCTCCACGCGACAGCCGATCTTAGCCATCTCCTCGAAGAAGCCAGGATAGGATACGGAGACCGACTCTGCGGTCTCTATTCTGGTTTCACCTGCAGCGAGCCCCGCTACCGTCAGGGCCATGACGATCCTGTGGTCGTGGTGGCCGCTCACCCTCGCTCCTCGGAGCTTTCCGCCCTCTATAACCAGCCCGTCGGGCCTTTCCTCTATATTCGCCCCCATCTTGGAAAGCTCGACCGCCATGGCGGAGAGACGGTCGGTCTCCTTGTGGCGGACATGCTCTGCGTTCTTGACCACGGTCCTTCCTTTTGCGACGGCTCCCAGGACGGCTATGGTGGGGACGAGGTCTGGAGTGAGGCTCGCGTCCACCTCTACGCCGTCGAGATCGCGCCCCTCGATGGCGAGGTCCCCCTTCTCCTGGTCCCAGGAGATCTTTGCCCCCATCTCCTTGAGGATGGCGACGATCGCCGAGTCGCCCTGCTTCGAGGGGAAAAGGCCGCGGACGGTGAGATGCGAGCCCGTGGCCGCAGCCGCGGCCAGGAGGTAAGAGGCCGAGGAGAAGTCGCCGGGGACTGTGTAGCCGTCCAGGTCGTACCTCTGGCCCCCCTCGACGAAGAATTTGCGGAAATCGGTCTCGATTCGAGCCCCCGCCTCCTCCAGCATCTCCAGGGTGATCTCGGCGTAGGGGCGGCTCTTGAGATCTCCTTTTATTTCGATCTCAGTGTCCCCGTCGGCGAGGGGGCATGATATGAGGAGGGCGGAGAGGAACTGGGAGCTGACGGATCCGTCGAGGACGGTCTTCCCGCCGCGAATCCTGCCCCTGACCACCAGGGGCGCACAGTCGTTCCCCTTTATCGAGAAGGCGTCGGCCCCTAGGTCGCGAAGGGACCTGAGGAGGGGGCCGTTGGGCCTCCGCCGGATGGAGGCGTCGCCGGTGAGGACTGCCCCCTCGGTGAGGGCCGCCACCGAGGCCATGATCCGGAGGGTGGTTCCGGAGTTCTCGACGTCGATGACGTTCTCGGGGGTCTTTGGCCTTCCGCCGACGCCGATCACAAAGATCTCCGCCTCCTCTCCCTCGATCTGGGCCCCAAAGGCCTCGGAGGCGTTGATGGTGGCCTTGGTGTCGGCGGAGAGGAGCGGCCGCATCACAGAACCGCCGGGTCCCAGGGCGCTGATGGCTATCGCCCGATGGGTGTAGCTCTTGGAGGGCGGAACCGAGATCTCGCCCGATACCTGCGAGCGCTCAACAGATGCTATCATCCCTTTCGAGATGGCGTGTTGAGTATAAAAAATCGAGGCTTCAGTCGGCCAGATTTTGGGGTCAAGTTGCGGCGGCGCACCCCGCAGCAAGCTGCGGGGCATGTTTCGCGCCGCCGCCACGTCAATCGAATTCTAGCAAATTCATTTGCACGTATCCTTCTTTTTCTTCCTGAGTTCCCTGTTGCTCAACATAGTTTCGAATTATGTCGGCAGTAACACCCTCACCTACAGTACCAATATAACCACCATCGCTCCAAAATTCGCCACCCCAAAGTTCTTTTCTAATTTCTGGATATGCCTTAAACATCTGTCTAGCAGATATACTTTTTATAATTTGCATAACCTTAGATGGTGAATACTTAGGAGCTGCCCCTACGAAGATATGAACATGATCGCCATCTGTTCCGATGGCATCGAACTCAAACCAGTATCTATCTCCTATTTCAGAACATATTTGCTTTATGTACCCTATTCTTGTATCCTCTAAAAGTAATTTTTTTCTATATTTAACACATAAGACCATATGATACCTAATTTTATAAACACAATGACATGCACTGCGAAGTTCTATCATTAATATGCATATGTGAAGCTCTTGTTAAGACGTTTATCCTCTCATCCCCGCAGCAAGCTGCGGGGTATTCATTAAAAGTCAAGTTGCGGCGGCGCACCCCGCAGCAAGCTGCGGGGCATGTTTCGCGCCGCCGCCACGTCAATCGAATTCTAGCAAATTCATTTGCACGTATCCTTCTTTTTCTTCCTGAGTTCCCTGTTGCTCAACATAGTTTCGAATTATGTCGGCAGTAACACCCTCACCTACAGTACCAATATAACCACCATCGCTCCAAAATTCGCCACCCCAAAGTTCTTTTCTAATTTCTGGATATGCCTTAAACATCTGTCTAGCAGATATACTTTTTATAATTTGCATAACCTTAGATGGTGAATACTTAGGAGCTGCCCCTACGAAGATATGAACATGATCGCCATCTGTTCCGATGGCATCGAACTCAAACCAGTATCTATCTCCTATTTCAGAACATATTTGCTTTATGTACCCTATTCTTGTATCCTCTAAAAGTAATTTTTTTCTATATTTAACACATAAGACCATATGATACCTAATTTTATAAACACAATGACATGCACTGCGAAGTTCTATCATTAATATGCATATGTGAAGCTCTTGTTAAGACGTTTATCCTCTCATCCCCGCAGCAAGCTGCGGGGTATTCATTAAAAATAAAGCCACGACGTCTACTTTCGAGATATCGACCTCGCGAGAGTGACGACCTCCTCCAGGGAGAGCTCCTGAGGCCTTTTATCCAGAAGGTCGGGGTCTATGCGCGAGAGAATGTCGGAGGGGACCTTCATGGCGGCGAGGGATCTCTTCACCTTCTTCCTCCTCATGGAGAAGAGGGTCCGAGTGAGGTCGTCGAACGCCCTCTCGTCGACGGGGATCCGGCTTTCGCGGGGGCGGAGGCGGACGATCGCCGACCCGACCGCGGGCATCGGCCGGAAGGCGCCTCTTGGAACAAACTCCAGGATCTCGGCCTCGGCCCGGAGGGATGCGTTCAGGGTGAGCCTGCCGTACTCCTTCGTACCCGGAAAAGCCACCATCCTCTCGGCAAACTCCCTCTGGTACATCAGAACCGCGAGATCGAAGGGGTTCTCCAGGAGCCTGAAGGTGATCTTGGAGGAGATCTGGTAGGGGAGGTTCGATACGATCTTGTTGTAGTCGGGGAGGGGTACCCTGAGGGCGTCGCCTCTCAAAACCGAGACGTTCTTGAAACGACCCTCCAGGGACGCCGCCA
The DNA here is from genome assembly GCA_964530375.1 of uncultured Methanotrichaceae archaeon. Lineage (GTDB taxonomy): Archaea > Halobacteriota > Methanosarcinia > Methanotrichales > Methanotrichaceae > Methanocrinis. Next base: position 4,500 of record CAZHAO010000045.1, on the reverse strand, counting down.
AGGCCGGGTCGACCTCGATGGCATAGACCTTTCCCGCCCGCTCCGAGAGGACGCGGGTGAGGTTTCCAGTCCCGGGCCCGATCTCCAGCACCCTGTCGTCCCGGTCGAGGGAAGCGTAATCGCCGATCCTCGAGAGAACCCGCTGGTCGACGAGAAAATGCTGACCGAGCTTCTTCATGGCATTGGCCACCTCGAAAAATCGCATATCAGAGGTCGCCCGCGGTCTCGCGTGGCAAACCCATTTCATCTCATCGTCGGCGCGGGTCTGCGGTGAAGATCCGGTACTTGATCCGGTCGTCGGCGATCTCGTCCTCGATCCTTTTTGCGAGAAGCTTCTCGGGGTTGTAGATTCCCTTCACCCGCTCTGAGAGATCCTCAAAGCTCTTGAAGGGACCCTTCTTCCGCTCCTTGAGGACCGCCCACATCAGCTTCTTTCCGATCCCGGGCAGAAGCTCCAGGGTGTGCATCCTAGTCGTCAGCGGCCCCGCCTCGTTGAAGAAGCGGAGGTAGAAATCCTCCCTCTCCAGGACGATCTTCTGGAGGGCGTAGGGAAGCTCGACCCTCGCCCCCTGGGAGAGATCTTCGTAGCCGATCCTCCGGTTGACCCGATCTATCACCGGCCGATCTTTTCCGACGAGCACGACCTTGACGCCGATCTCGGGCACAGCCCCCTCCTTCGGGGTCATCTCCATCAGCACGAAGTCCCTCTCGCCCACCGCCTGGACGATGGGCCTCTTCTGAAACCTGCCCATCGAGTCCGAGACGTGCCCGTAAGGGAGGTAGTCGAGAACCCAAGCTGTCTCTTCGCGCCGCGGAGGTCTGCCCGACGTCATGCTCATCCTCTCAATCGGATTTTATCCTCTCAGGACGACGTCGAGGATCGCGTCGAGATCCTCGTCGGTGAGGGTGAACCGCTCCTTTGCGTAGAGAGCCCTGATCTCGTCCTTGGTCTTTGGCCGGACGTCGGCGATCTTGATGGCGATCTCAGGGGTCATCTTCTCGATGCCCGAGAGCTCCTCGGTCATCTTCCGGCTCTCTTCGCCCGTCCCCTGGGAGAAGATCTCGGCGTGCTTGATCGCCCTCCTCAGCTCGTAGCCGAGCTCCTCCGGCTCGTCGGCCCTCCGGAGCCTTATCTCCTCCAGGGCCTCCTTCACCTCGGCGAGGGTCATGATCTCCTCGCTCAAAATATTTTTGACGATCATCTTAATTCTGAGGTTTCAGATGTTCCGGGAGGGATATGACCGTCTTCTTGGCGTTTCCGTCCCTCACTTCCAGCAGATAAGCCCTCCCCCTCCGGCCCAAGACCTTGCCGGTCTTTCCGTGGAACTTGGGGTTGGGCATCCCCCTGTGGATGCTCGGGTCCAGAACTATGTGGACCATCTCACCGTCGTTGAAATCCTGAATCGCCCTGCTGACGGGGGAGATCCCCCGCCCTCTGACCGATTTGCTCAGCCTATCTCTAGTCCGCTTTCGTATTCCGTGTGACTTGGGCATCTGCCTCTCCACCTACGTTTATTACGTCCAGCTCTGCCACCCTCGCCTCGACCCCGAGAAGCCCCGCAAGGCTCGGCTCCGTCCTTCCATCGTCTCCGGATACCAGCTCTTTTACGTAAAGGCCGCTCGACCCCCGGAGGGTCATCCTGGCGGTCTTGCCAGAGAACTGATCGAGCCGGAGGTCGAGGACCTCCCTCTTTCGGACCTTGTCGGCCCTCCGATGAGAGACTCGATTTGGCGTGCGCTGTTCAACCAGCCCGACCAGTTTGTCCAGAACTGATTTAAGCTTTTCTTCTGGTACCTCTTCTCCGAATTCCACCAGCATCGAGTAGCTCTTCTCGAAGAGGGCCGTCTTGAGGTGCTCGACCGTCGCCTTCTCGGTGAATTCGAGGTCTCTGACCTCCACCTTCCCCGCGGCCCGACGGTTGATCTCCTCTTCGAGACGACTCAGGTCCAGGGTCCTGATCCGAGGGGAGACCGCCTCCACCACGAAGGGACGGCCCGTCCCCAGCATCCGGGCGTCGATATCCTCCCTCCCAGAGCCGTGAAATACTGTGTCGTCGCACCTGGCGGCCTCGATGATGGGGTCTCTTATCAGCTCGTCCACCGACTCCTGGTACCTCTTGCCGGTGAAGCCGCATGCCTCGCACCCGCTCCCGCCGCATTCGCGGCAGGGCCACCTCGTCTGGGGAAAGCCCCGGACCAGCTTTCGATACCGGCCCCGGATGTAGAGGGATGCGACCTGCACATTCACCCGCCCCTCCTCCAGGTTCAGAACCAAAAGAACGTCCGGCGAGCTGAAGCTCGTCGTCTTTCCCGTCCTCTCCGCGATCCTCTTTCCCACCTCGCGGTTCAGCTCCGACTTCATCGGCTCTGCGTGCCGAGACCCGCCGTCCGCCAGGATCAGCTCCTCGTTCTCGGCTAATAGGCCGCTCATCTTGGTGCCGACGAGAAACGTCCCGTGCTCGATGTGGCATAGCTCCCTCTCTGCGAGCTCAGCACAGCGGTCCAGCCTCTCCGGCTCCATCTCCCCGAGACAGACCCAGCACCGCTCCGGCTCGCCCGCCATGCCCAACTTCAGCCTCGCGCTCTTGGAGCTTTGCGCCAGCTCCTCCAGGATATCCCTGCCCGACTCGTCCAGGGACCCGGCCATGGAGAGGAAGGTCTTGATGGCCCTCCCCCGTTCAGCGTTCGTCAAGCCCGTCGACAGCATCGCGAACTGCCGACCAAGGCAGCTGTCGCAGATGGGGCCCAGCCGAAGGATCCTCCTCGCGACCTCGCTGAGGTCGGCGATGCTCCTCCCCCCTTCATCCTTTTCCATTTGATCTGCGCTCATGTTGACGTGTCTCTCTTCAGTGCTGTCATCTCTTCAGCCCTTCGCTTATAATCTCGGACGCCGCCTCTCTTCTATCAAGCTCGTTATTTATCAGCACTATGCAGTGGTCTGCGTGGAGGCTCCTCGGCCCCACGGAGATGATCTTCGCCCCAGCGCCCGCGAGGAAGGCCTCGTCGTCCTCTGAAAGGCCGATGTGGTCTCCGAGGACGAAGGTTCCGTCAAATTCCGAGGAGCAGCCTCGATGGTCAGAGCCGTCCTCTCTTAAATAGTAGGTCGTCCCCTCGCCGAAGACCTCTAGGTCGGCCAGGTCCCCCGCCCGGACGAAGATCCCCGACGTCGACTTGGTCCAACTGGGGTCCGCCTCCAGGGCGAGGGCCTTCTTCAAAAGCGCCGCCGTCGTCCTCTCGTCGGGGTTGAGGTGGCGCAGATCCCCTCCCCGCAGGAGGACCGTCTTTTTTGCACCGCCTCCCCGGAGTATCAGGTAGACTGCGACGTCCCTCCTGATCCCGTGAGAGAGGACGAAGGCCGAGTTGATGCACCGGCAGAGGATGTCGATCCTTCCGGAGGTGCCGGGGATGTCTTCGAGGGAGAAATCTGGGGTCGTCGCCGCTCGGTTTCCCACCACTACGAAGTTTCTCATGGGTTGGCGGATAGGGGAACAGGTAGATCTCCTTTTCGTTTTATGTTGCTTTCTGAAAGCAACATTCCTAGCCCACAAGCCATCATGGCGGACGGCGTTGTCCCCAATGGTGGAGCATCTCAGAGCCAGCGCCCTTCAACCATCGACCCCGACCATAGATGGCGATCTTTAAATTCTGGTCCGGAGGGGACCGGCGCCAGAGCCGGGACCGGACCGCCTCCGTCAGCGTATTCAGGACGCCTTCAGGCGACGGGCGCCGACGGATAGGGCCCGATCAGAAGGCTGGGACCCTCGCCCGTCTCCCTGGACTTGAAGCTGACTCGATAGTCGTTGTCTCCCATGGCCATCAGGAGGAAGGATACCCTCCCGCCTTCGGCGGCCTTGAGCCGCTCTGATACGTCGAAGGCGAAGACTTCGTCGCCGCCGAAGTTCATCCCGAACTGGCTGAAGTCGAGCTCATCGCCGCTCGCCATCGTGAGGATCGCCCCGAGGAGGTTCAACTCCAGGGCCGAGGCGCTCGAATTTTCAGACCACTCGGAGGTGATGGGCATGAGGATCACTCCGACCGCCCCTTCGCCTAACGTCTCCATCGACTCCGCCTTCAAGATGAGGACTCCGACGTCGCCCTCCTTCATCTCGATCTCGGATATATCGAACTGGACCATCACCACTTTGGTGTAATCTTCCTCTTCGAACTCCCCACCCATCGAGTATTCGCAGACCAGGTGATCGTCGTTGTAGACTTTTCCTCCCTCCACGTTGGCGTATACGTCTTCGACGGCCGGGATGACGGCCATCGAAGAGGTGGCCTTCGAAGGCGTTTCGGTTACGACGATGGGAGTCTCTTCCTCCTCTCCTGCCAAGACCATCTCCTCTCCCTCCGGCAGAGGCTCGGAGGTCGCCGTGCCGTTCGCTTTGTCTTCGACGCTTCCTTGGGCTTCTTCATCTGCCACCGTCGTCTCTGGGAACTCGACCTCCTGGCCTGAAGACGAAAGGGCAGAGCAGACCGAGAGGATGATCAAAGTGAGGA
>CAZHAO010000044.1:1157-11027 GCA_964530375.1 uncultured Methanotrichaceae archaeon | reverse complement strand
ATGACCGGCGCGAACATGCCCCGCTGCTTGCAGCGGGGTGCGCTGTTTGACTGAGAAGGAAAATATAGAGGTCCAAAGAAACCTTTGAGGGGCGAGAGGGACGAAGGGGGCATCTATAGGCGCGCTTCTTCTCATCGCCGTCCTGGCGATGAGCGAGGGGGCTGGGAATCCGGCCATCACCGAGCAGGCCCAGAGCGAGGACTTCTACAACAGGGTCAGAGCTTCGGGAACGGGCTACTTTGAGGTGGGGTCCTCGGTGGTGGACAAGAGGATGGGGCTTGAGTACTACAGCTTCATGTACGGAGACGGCCACCTGGAGATCGACACCAGGAGCGGCGTATCCACCAGCGCCGCGAACGTCCAGGGCACCCTCAACGGCTCTTCCGTCCCCCTGAACCTCCTCGAAGACGTCAAGCTGAGCTACTCTGGCGAGACTCCTATGGTGGGGATGAAGTACATCCACTCCGACGACTTCCGCGGAGGGATCGGAGCCGAGGTCCAGGAATATTACGAGGTGACGGAGATGGAGAAGATCCAGACCACCTACTTCGCCTCCACCGATCCGGCCTCCTCCGTCTCAGACCCCGCCAGCGCCGCCGCCATCAGAGCCGCCAGCCCCGCCCACCTCGTGGGGATGGACGTATCCGCCAGCTTCAACGGAACCTGGCAGACCGACTATCGGTGGCACAAGATCTTCTACAAGGACATGAAGGAGCACCAGCTCTTCTCGGGCAAATTCGATGTCGAGAAGACCCTGAGGTTCCACGAGGGCGCCACCTTTGATGGGCTCATGGACCTCTGATGAAAGAGATAGCTCGCGGAGATTGGATCAGATGACGGCAGCGACCTTCTTCTCATCCACCAAAATCAACCGGAAGTAAAATGTCCCGCCTTTCAGGCCTCGGAGAAGACGCTGGGGGTCGCGGAGACGTCGCGGAAGGTCCGGACCATCCGCCCGGGGTAGACGATGGTGAGCTTCGGTACCGTTTTGCTCAGCTCTTTTGAGTCGTAAAGGTAGTATCCGCTCCGAAACTCTCCGGCTCCCTTCGATACGATGACGGCCCTGGAGGGGCCGGTCTTCGCCACCGTCAGGTTATCGAAATCGGAGAATAGGTCGATCAGCTCCGGCTCGATGTACTTCGTTCCCAGGGCGAGGACGTAGAGCCGCGCGAAGGGGTCGAGGCCGAACTTGACGTCGAAGACGGCGTCGCCGCCCTCCAGGGACATCGTCACCTCCTGGACCCGAATGTACTCCCTCCCCCCCTCCGCAAAGCTTGGCATGGCAAAGACGAAGAGGAGGAGAAGGACGAACGTCGCCGATCTCATATATCTCAACCTTGGGGCGCCTTCAGGATCACGGGGACTATGAGCATCAGGATCAATAGCCCTATGAAGACCAAGAAGAAGAGAGTCTGGCGTCTCTGGGCGGATTTGTACTTCGACTCGCAGACCTCGTCGCAGAAGGTCTCCGTCTCGTCGATGGTCTTGCCGCAGACGATGCAGTGCTTGTGAGATGCCACTTTTGTCAACCCGATCACCAGAGTCGTGGTTATGGCCAGGACCGTAGATAAGATTTTTGCACGCCCCATTTTGATGGAAAGACCTATTATGGATTGCGGGGCAGTATGTCGAGGTGGACGTATGCTGAGATTGACGTTAGCGATCTTTATCGCTCTCTCTCTGGGTCTCGTCGTCGGGGCAAGTGGCAGCAAGATGTACATCGTCGACGACGACGGATTTGCCCAGTACCATTCGATAGGCGAAGCGATGGCCGTGGTCAACGACGGGGATACGATATACGTAAAGCCCGGAACTTACCTGGAGCACATCGTTTTGAACAAGAGCGTCGTGCTGATGCCCCCCCGGGGCGAGGAGGGGATCGTGAACCTCGCCGGCGACGGGAGCGATGTAGGGATTGAGGTTCTGGCGGACGGCTGCAGGATCGAGGGGCTCACCATATCCGACTTCGCGGGTCCCGGGATCTATGTCGAGTCCCGGAATAACGAGATCAGAAAGAACGTCTTGGTGAATAACGTTCACGGCATCTTCCTGAACGCCACCTCCGGAAACGTCGTCGAGAATAACCAGGAGCAGGGCGGCTACTGCGGGATCGTCCTCTTATCAGCCAGCAACAACACCGTCACCGGCAACGTCGCCGAGGACTGCACGGGCTCAACGGAGTTTCCCGGCGCTGGAATCCTTCTCAACTCCGCAGGAAAGAACGCCGTCTCGAGGAGCAGGGCAGAGGGGTGCACCATGGGGGTCCATCTTGTATCGAGAAGCTCTGAGAACGTCCTCGACGGGAACGAGATGATCGGCTGCAGATACGGAGTTCTCCTCGAGATGGCCTCCGAGGCAAATTCGATTCGAGGCTCTGCCATCGAGAACTCCACCACAGCCATATCCCTCAACGGCGTCTCGAAGAACCTTATCCAGGATAACGCGATCAAAAACTCTTCGAACTTCGGGATCGCCATCTTCAGCTCGACGGAGAACAGCTTCGTCGAAAATAGCTTGGCCGAGATCGAGACCGGCATCATCATCGCGGAGGGATCCGATAGCAACGTCTTCACCGACAACAAAGTCGAAGCGTCCAGCTCGGGGATCGTGATCACCGGCTCCTCGGCCAATCGACTTGAGAGAAACAACCTCGTCGACGTGCGCCTCGGCCTCTCCGTCGACGGCTCCGCGGAGGAGAGCTTCAACCAGCAGATCCTCGATTCGAACACCATCGACGGAAAGCGGATCCTCTATCTCTACGACCGGCAAGGCGAGGAGTTTACCGGGGAGTACGGCCACATAACCCTGGCCTCCTGCGAGAACTGCGTCGTAAAGAACAGCTCGGTCTCCAACGACGCCCTCTTCGTCTACCTATCCCGGGGATGCAAAATCTTGGATAACGTCGTATCCAGCGGTTACGGGATGCTGATCCGGGGCTCTGACGAGAACGAGATCACCGGCAACGAGGCCTGCGATAACAGGTACGGCGGGATCATGCTGGTGGGGTCGAGCGGCAACCTCATCGGCAAGAACACCGCCTCAAGAAACGAGAGGGACGGCCTCTTTTTGAGAGAGTCGGAAGGGAACAAGGTCCTCTCCAACACCGCCGAAGAGAACAAAGAGACGGGGATAAGGCTCCTCTCTTCCAACGACACTGAGATCTCGGGCAATTCGGCCATCGGAAACGGAGTCGGTATATCCATCAGCCAGTCGGCGGGGTGCATAGTCTACAGGAACAACCTGATCGAAAACGCCGTCCAGGCGGAGGACGACGGCGCCAACCTCTGGGACTGGGGCGCTCTGAAGGGCGGAAACTACTGGTCCGACCACTCGTGTCAGGGCAACCCATGCCAGGGAGCGTCGAGGGCGGTCGGCGAAGCGGCGGCAGACTACTACCCCTTCGGGGAGAGGGACGGATGGGCCTAGGGGCCGAAATGTACTTGAAGGGGTCAATAGAATAGGAGGAGTTCATGGCGAAGAAGAAGTCTGAGGGCAGCGGACTGATGTCCTCTGCCGGCCTGATGAGGTACTTCGAGGCGGACGATACGGCGATAAAGCTGGACCCCAAGACTGTGATCGCTTTCAGCTCGGCGGTGGGGGCCGGAGTCCTGGCGATGAACTTCTATTTCGGGCTGTGGCCCTGAAGAGGCACCAAGCCCCATCTTCAACCCCACCTTTTCCAGGCGTCTTTTTCCATCTTATTTCTCGCCAGCTTATCTCTCGACCCCGATCTCCTCAAACGGCCTTCTGCCTCTTTTCGATCTCTTCGAGGACCCTGTCGACGACCCTCTCGAAGCTCTCCTTCGCGGCCGTCTCCCTTTCCACGAAGGCGACGCCGCTGTCTCCCAGGGGGGCGACCTCCGGGTCCAGGGGCACCGCCCCCAGGAAGGGGACTTCCAGCTCTTCAGCGGCCCTCTTTCCTCCGCCGGTCTTGAATATCGCGAGGATCTCGCCGCAGTGAGGACACCTCAGGCCGCTCATGTTCTCGACGATCCCCAGCATGGGAACCTTCATCGACTTCACCATGTTAACCGCCTTCCGAGAGTCGAGGAGGGCCACCTCCTGGGGCGTGGTGACGATGATGGCGCCGGATAGATCGGGAAGGAGCTGGACGACGCTGAGGGGCTCGTCGCTCGTCCCCGGCGGAAGGTCGATGATGAGGAAGTCCAAGGAGCCCCAGTTGACGTCGGAGAGAAACTGCTTTATCGCAGCCATCTTCATCGGCCCCCTCCAGACGACGGCCGAGTCGGCGCCCGCCAGGGCGAAGGCCATGGATATCACCTTCAGCCCCTTCGAGTCGACGGGCTCTATCCCCGCAGGGCCGCCCACCAGCCTCGAGGTTTCGACCCCAAGGAGCTTTGCTATGCTCGGGCCGGTGATGTCGGCGTCCAGGACCCCGACCCTGTAGCCCCTCGACTGGAGGGCCCGGGCAAGGTTGACGGTGACGGTGCTCTTTCCGACGCCGCCCTTGCCGCTGGCGACCATTATCTTGTGCTTTATCTTCCCCATCCTAAGAGAGACGGCCCGGAGCTGTTCTGCCATCTCCTTTCTTGGATCTGTGCAGGTTCCCTTTGTTCCACAGGATTCGCACCTGCCATCACATTCTTCCATGGAAACACCATCGTGAAATTTTGAGAATTGTGGTCACTTTATTCCAGCTTGATCGGTCTATCTCAGTTGGATCGGTCTATCCCCAGTTGGATCATATCTCAGCCATCCCGAGCCTGGAAATATAAGTTGTCGCCGTGCCGGAGCCTCGATATCTTCTCCTCGCCCTCCAGGACCTCCAGGTACTTCAAGATCTCGTTTCGATGGAGGCCCGCGAGGCTCTCCAGCTCCGAGAGGGTGCAGGGCCTTCGGGCGAGAAGGTCGATGATCAAAACCTCAGTCTTCTTCGAGAGGTCCCTTTTCCACTCGGCGATCACCTCGGCGTCGGAGAATATGTCGAGCATCCTCTCCATCTCCTCGGGAGAGAGAGGTTGGACGGGCTCGGCCGGGGGCCTCACCACTGTGTTGAGCTGGACCCTGTCGGGGCCGATCCTCTCGGCCGCCTCGGCGATCTGGCCCGCCTCGAAGTCGTTCTCGTCTTTGACCAGCATCACCTCCAGCCATATCTCGCCGGAAAACTCCTCCCGGAGGCGGACGAGGCCCTCGACGATCTCGTCGATCGAGAGGTCCGGATGGGGCCGGTTCACCCTCTCGAAGGTGGCCGTGGTGGCGGCGTCGAGGGAGGGGATGATCAGGTCCGCCTCCATCACCTCTTTTCGGACCTCCTCGCGGAAGAAGAGGGTGCCGTTGGTGAGGACTACGACGGGCCTGTCTATCAGATCCTTCGCGCCCCGGATGATCTCGTCGAGTCCCCGATGGAGGAGGGGCTCCCCGGAGCCCGCCAGGGTCAGATAATCGAACTCGTCCTCCGACCGGGACCCGATCTCCGCCAGCACCTCCTCTGGAGAGACGCGCTGCTCCCTATCGAGGGTGAGGCAGGTCGTCCTCCCCAGCTGGCAGTAGACGCAGTCCAGGGTGCAGGTCTTGAAGGGGAGGAGGTCGACCCCGAGGGAGAGGCCGAGCCTGCGGGAGGGGACGGGCCCGAAGAGGTGCTTCATATTCAGCTTCCTGAGGATCAATCCTCAATTCAAAGGTTGGAGGCTGGATGTACTAATAGGTTGCGTCAAACGACCTTTGATGGTGGCGGGTGAAAAGAGGATGCAGTTGTATCCGTCCATTCTGATTCCAGAAGACCGGAAAAATATTCAGTTCGGCTTAAGGCTCGCAGTCTCCTCCAACTCCTGTCGAAAGGTTGAACTAGATGGCCTCTTCTGTAGCTGAAAGAACGAAGGTGGTTTCCGTTGCAGTTGCTCTTAATCCACTCTGATTACATCGAGTTTGAGGCCAAAAGGCCGACCCCCGTCGCCGAGAAGGTGGAGGAGGCCGAGAAGTCGGGACGGCTGGAGGAGGCCCTCTGCGCCTTCATCGCCGTCGAGAAGATGGACGAGGACGACATCCCGGCGGTCGTCGCCGAGGGCGCCGAAGAGATAGCAAAAGTCGCCGAGCAGGTCAAGACCGGAAGGATCATGCTCTATCCATACGCCCACCTCAGCTCCCAGCTCTCTTCGCCCGCCACCGCGGTCGAGATCCTGAAGGGGATGGACGAGGTTCTCCGGGAGAGGTACGAGGTGGCCAGAGCGCCCTTCGGCTGGTACAAGGCCTTCAAGCTCAGCTGCAAAGGCCATCCCCTCTCGGAGCTCTCCCGGTCCATCAGGCTCGGCGAAGCTGGCGGCGCTGCCGCCGCCGCTGGCGCGGCCAAGGGTCCGGAGAGGGGAGAGGTAGTCTCCGAGGCCCTAAAGGCCGAGGAGAAGGCCGTCTCCATCTGGAGGGTCATGACCCCCGGCGGGGATATGGTCGAGCCCGAGAAGTTCGACTTCACTGGTCGTGAGAACCTCAAAAAGTTCGTCAACTACGAGATATCCAAGAGCAGGGCCGTCGAGGCGGTCCCGCCCCACGTGGAGCTGATGAGGCGGCTTGAGCTGGTCGACTACGAGCCGGGCTCCGACTCGGGGAACATGAGGTACTACCCCAAGGGGAGGCTCGTCAAGTCCCTTCTGGAGTCTTACGTCCTGGAGAGGGCGGCGGAGATGGGGGCGATGGAGGTGGAGACGCCGATCATGTACGACATGAACCACCCCACCCTCAAGAAGTACCTGGATCGGTTCCCGGCGAGGCAGTACTCCCTCGAAGCCGAGAAGAGGAGCTTCTTCCTTCGATTTGCGGCCTGCTTCGGCCAGTTTCTGATGAGCCACGACATGACCCTCTCGTATCGGTCGCTTCCCCTGAAGATGATCGAGATGACCCGCTACTCCTTCAGGCGCGAGCAGAGGGGGGAGCTGGTGGGCCTGCGGAGGCTTAGGGCCTTCACCATGCCCGACATGCACACCCTCTGCGCCGACATGGCTGGCGCGACGCGGGAGTTCGAAAACCAGTACAAGGCCTCGATCTCGGTCCTGGAGGATGCCGGCCTCGACCTGGACGACTACGAGGTGGCGATCAGGTTCACAAAGGAGTTCCGCGACGAGAAGAGGGAGTTCATCGAGGGGCTGGTCGGGATCGTGAACAAGCCCGTCCTCATCGAGATGTGGGAAGAGAGGTTCTTCTACTTCGTCCTCAAGTTCGAGTTCAACTTCGTCGACGCCCTCGACAAGGCCTCCGCCCTCTCGACGGTCCAGATCGACGTCGAGAACGCCGAGAGGTACGACATAAACTACACCGACGCCGACGGCTCCCTCAAGAGGCCCATCATCCTCCACTGCTCTCCCTCCGGCGCCATCGAGCGGCTGATCTTCGCCCTCCTGGAGAAGGCCCATAGGGTATCCCAAGAGGGGAAGGTACCGATGCTGGCGACCTGGATCTCGCCGACCCAGGTGAGGGTGATCCCGGTGTCTGAGCGCCACCTGGCCCGGGCGGAGGAGGTCGAGAGAGACCTCGGGTTCAGGACCGACATCGACGACCGGGACGAGACCGTCGGAAAGAAGATCCGTGACGCCGGTCGGGAGTGGGTCCCCTACGTCGTCGTCATCGGCGACGATGAGCTGGAGTCGGGAAAGCTCGCCGTCACCGTCAGGGCCGAGTCGGAGCCGAAGAAGCCGAAGAAGGTCGAGATGACCGTCGAGGAGCTGAAGGCGAGGCTCGCCGCCGAGACGGCAGGAAAGCCCACCAAGCGGTTGCCCCTGCCGGTGAAGATCTCGGAGAGGCCCCGGTTCATCTGAGGCCCGATGGGAGGATGCTCCCATCCACCTCCATTTTAAATCAAAAAGAATAATTAGATAATAATTCTACGAGCAGATCGCTTTTGACCCATTCGTCGAAGACGGAGATGAGAAGTCGGCCGTACTTCTCGGGATCGACGGACCGGTCGGTGACAGTATCCCCCTCCTGATAGCCCGTATCGTTATCCCTCTCCACGATGGGTATGAACTGGATGAAGTCGGTCTTCACCTCATCCCGGAGAAAGCGGTAGACATCCAGGGGGTGGTCCTGATTGGCGGCGTGGACCGTGGCGAGGATGTTGAAGTCTACTTTGTGCTTTCGCAGGAGCCGGGCGGCCTTCATCACCCGGTCGAAGGTGGGTCCTCCGGCCTTATCCACCCTGTAGGCGTCGTGAAGCTCCCTGGGCCCGTCGAGGCTCAGGCCGATGAGGAAGTCGTTCTCGCGGAAGAACTCGCACCATTCGTCGTCGAGGAGGATGCCGTTCGTCTGCATGGTGTTCTGAAATGTCATTCCCGGGCGGCGATACTTCTCCTCGAATTCGATGGACCGCCGAAAAAAGTCCAGGCCCATCAGGGTTGGCTCGCCCCCCCTGCCAGGCGATGGTGACCTGAGGGATCTTCTGGGATTCGACGTACTGGCGGATATAAGCCTCCAGAAGCTCGTCGGACATCCGGAAGCTGCTCTTTGGATAGAGGTTCTTCTTCGAGAGGAAAAAGCAGTATTTGCAGCCGAGGTTGCAGATGGCCCCCGTGGGCTTGGCCATGAGGTGGAAGCCGGGCAGCGCATCCTTCTTGCTCATCGAGGGGTGTTATCTTTTCAGGGTTAATTAATCTTCGTATATCCGATCGTGCCTGCAATTTCGGATACTGTGATCAAAGAAAATTATTGATAATGCGGCTCCTTTGGGATCAAGCGGGTCTTCTTGCCGGTGGCCTCTGAGGGGGGCGCCACATCAGACGCCCGCCGTCCGGCTTGCGGCCAGCTCGGCGAGGAGGGCTTTTCCTCGGGGCGAAGGAATCTCTCGCCCCTCTTTCTCCGCTGTCTCCAGCCAGAGCTCTATGGCGATCTTTACTTCATTAAGGGCGTCCTCTTCAGTTTCGCCGAAGGCGGAGCATCCTGGAAGCTCAGGAACGACCGCGATGCGGCCCTCGTCCTCGGAGCTATAGAAGATCTCAATCGCGTATTTATACATCCAAATCTTCCTCGACAGTGAGATCGTCGAAGATGCTCATCACTCTTGCGCTCATCTCTTCGAGCTCTTCTTTGGTGATGCGCCATACGATCTCGCCGCGGATGTTGGCGGCGCCGCCATGGGGCAACTTTTTTGCTGATGGGCTCGAAAGCCTCTTTGCCTGTCACGCGCTTAGACCTCTCTCTTTTGCCAACATTTATGAGAAACCAGCAGTATTTCAAAGTTCTTCTAGGAGGCCATCGGGCTGAAACCCTCAGGAACAATCATACGTTTAGATTATAATAATCCTAATTTTTAGATAATTCTTGATCGATCTGGCGTAGCCAAGTCTCTATTACAGTCTTTCTCCGACCTCTTATGGAAAGATTATACGCAATTTCTAGGTGATGTTTAGCTTCTTCATATTGTCCAAATTCCATAAAAGCAACGCCCAAAGCATAATGGGCATTTGGATGTGAGGGACTTTCATCTAATATATTTTTAAAATAAGAAATAGAATATTCTTTGTTCGAGCGTATTACTTTTCGGGCAGATTGTAAATGGGGATAATCTAATGACAAGCGAAGCGCCTGATCAATACGGTGGCATTTTCTATAAGCTGTTATTGCAGCTTGAACTGCTTCTTCAGGGTGATATTGTTGAGATAAATACCACTCAAGAATATCATCTGCTGATTTATCAGATAGATCTTTCTTGAACAAATTCTGATAGCTCCAGAGATCTGGAGATATCCAATCATCATGCATTCTATTGAACCATCTCATCGCTTCATCATAATCGGGCGCTATCGAGATCAGAGTGTTGTAGGTGACGATATTGGGCTGGATGCCTTCTTTGACCATCCGTTCCAACCACGATCTCGCTTCATCATAATCGGGCGCTATCGAGATCAGAGTGTTGTAGGTGACGATATT
>CAZHAO010000044.1:0-1057 GCA_964530375.1 uncultured Methanotrichaceae archaeon | reverse complement strand
GGGCTGGATGCCTTCTTTGACCATCCGTTCCAACCACGATTTCGCTTCATCATAATCTGGAGATTTATATATAATAATGTTGTAAGTGACTACATTTGGCCTGATACATTCTTTGATCATCCTTTCTAGCCAATATGTTGCTTCGTCATAATCGGGGGATTTGTATATAAGTGCGTTATAAGCGACAGCGTTTGGGGATATGCCTATTAACAGACCATTGTTCAGCATCTCAAGAGCTTTAGGGTATTCGGGAATGCGAGAAACGAGGCGGTTCCATTTTTGAGATATTTTAATAAACCTCTCTTCATCAATTGAAGGTTCTTTGACCTTGTCGATAATTAATTCAATTCCCTGTTGTGCAACTTCTGAAGCAGTCTTCTCCTTACCCATAGCACTAAGCATATAGACGAAGTAATCTGCAGATTCTGAATCTGCAGCTGCTTCAGGCTTCAAATTGCCCAAAATATAAATGGGAAATTGCTCTTCAACTTTCTTTGGCTGAGCAGGACGATCTTCGACTTCTGCCGAGGTTATCTCGAAGTCTCTGAAAATTTGACAGCGAACAGGCTCATCAATTAGAATTTCATTCGAATAACAATAGCCAGATGCTCGCGTAGCTCGTCGAGCACTGTCGCCTACCCAATCTCTCCTTTTGTCCAGCAGTTCAACGCTTACATCTCTGCCCGAGCAGATGGCAAGCCTGAGAGGTGGAATTCTATCTTCTAAAATCCCAGTTTTCTGGCTCATTTCTCTTTGAAAATTATTAGCCATTATTTTCGCAAGACAGCATAGCTTTGGAACCATCTCAATGTCATCTGTCATCAAAAGCCAACCATCGCCGGTAAATTTTACTAATACATCATTTAATTCGAGCTCTTTTATATGCGGATTAATTTGTTCTATGAGAGATCTATTAAACCGTTCAAGTTGCGACGTTGTAAGTTCGATTCCTGCTTTTGTAGACCCGATGAGGTCAATAGAAAGGCAATATACAAAACTAGCCTTATTTTAAAATGAATACCCCGCAGCTTGCTGCGGTTGGGATGGTCAAGAAATC
>CAZHAO010000043.1:0-11465 GCA_964530375.1 uncultured Methanotrichaceae archaeon | reverse complement strand
CGCTTTTTCCGGCTGGATGGATCGCTTTTGCGTCTCCCTAAGGCGGCCGGGGAAAAAGACGAAGATCGGTGACGCGGAGACGTAACGACCCGAGGGGGCTTATCAGCACCGAGCAGCCTCGCTCCGGACCTCTGGCCAGAGCGGGTTCCGATATGACTCTTAAGCTCTGAGATCGATTCGAGGATGAGGTCCGGGATGATGTTAGACTTCCGGCTCGTGAGATGGTTTTTGGACGAGATGCCGGCGGACTGATCAGAATCCCTGAACGTCAGAACCAGCGCCGGATAGAATGCCTCAGCTCCTGCCATTGTAAGTCCCCCCAAGACCAGAACCGGCCTATTTTGGGTATGGGACTCTTTGCCGATTCCTGTTGCAGAATCCTCATGAAAGAGGATCGCAGGCGGCGAGGGCCCGATCCGAGTGGCCGAATCCTGAGGGTCCAATCTGACAGACGATCGATGGTACGAACTTCATTCAGGTCATGGACATTAGCTCTAGACGCATCCTGTCGGCATCATCGGATGCAGACTCTGCTCCCTTATCCTCCCCCAAATCCTGATCTTCCGGCGTGTAGGAGAGGTAGAGCTTCCGCCTCTTTCCCTGAGTGAGCTTGACGTGGGACTGATCCATCTCTACGGCCCGCTTCATCACGCTTATCACCGTGGTCTTGTTCAGGCCCAGCATGTCCACCAGCTCGCTCGTCGTATATCTTCCCGGCCTCTCCTTCATGAGGTCGATCAAGGTCTCGGTGTGGTTGTCGAGGGCGTTCCCCTCGCTGACCTTGGGAGTTCGAGGGCCGAGGGCGGATCGCGTCTGTCTGGTCTTCATCTGGCTTTTAAGATCGGCCACCTCCTTTGAGAGGTGGTCTACCTGGTCGATCAGTCTCCCCAATAGATCGACGTCCCGTTGCTTCATGGTGAGCATGTTGGACATATTTTCAACGGCCATGATGAGGCCCATCATCGCCCGATCCTCTTCGAGCTCCCGCTCACGGTCTGCAACTTTCTTCTTATAAACTTCCAAAAGCTCTTCAAACATCAGTTCAGTACTCCTTATCGCAATCTCTGCATCTTATCCGATATCTCATCCCCCTCTCGCGAGTTACCGAAAAGACAGTTACTAATGGTGATCTAAAGCCAAGTATAAATAGTTTTCTTAATAATTAATCTCATAATCTGGTAAAGTTGGTCGTGAATGACAATTTTGTTAAATTTTGAGTTATTGCCGATTTTCAGGATACATCGATCCAGCGGAGCCGATCTCTCACCAGACCCGGAAGCTTCTTTATATCGTCTATCACCTCATCGGCTGCCTCTATCAGCTCCTCCCCCGGCCGGCTGTCCTGCTGGACCGTCAGCACCCCGAGATCTGCCGCCTCCAGAGCGTATCGATCGTTGAGGCCGTCTCCCACCATGACGACGAGTCGATAGCCCTTTTTGAGGCTCTTTACGATCTCCTCCTTTCGTCGCGGCTTGGAGGCGGGGTATATCCGATCTTCTTTTATTCCCCTGCACCTGGTGAGGTTTGAAAGGCTCCTCATGCTGTCTCCAGAGGCGACGTAGATATCGGCGCCCATCCCCTCCAGCTCCTTCAAAACAGCCTCCAGGGCCGGGAACGGCCTGCCGCCGGTGCTGATGGAATGGGTCACCTTCCCCACCTCGGCGTCCACTAAGAGCCCGGTGGTGTAGTAGAACCGCGGACAGCGGGCACAGACCGCTGCCAGCGTCTCCTGGAGGTTTCTCACCTCGACCGCAGAGCTGAGAAGGACCGCTATCGCCTCCCGTTCTGATACTTCCGTGCTGGAGCAGCTTATCTTGACGTTATTCTCCCGCCCCAAAAAGAATATGCTGAGGGGCGTCTCCGGAGGAGTTTCCATCACCTCCTCCGGGTCGAGCTGCGGTATCACCAGAGCCCTTCCGCCCTTCTCCATCACCAGCTCCGTGGTGACGATCCCCTCCATGAGGACGTTTTTGGAGACGTCTTTCGCCACCCGGTACATCTGGAGCATGGTGCCGGCAACGTCGAATATCACCGCCAGATCGCACGACATCGAAAGAGGGTGAACGTCGAAATGGAGATCAAACTATCGGTCAGATCTGGTCTGCGATGCGGGATCGGGGGATCGAATGAGACCAAAAACCTTATATAAGACAAATGCCGTAGCATAGTACGGCAGTTGTCGGCTGCCATCCCCTCCCTCCTATACCCCCCTATTTTTCATTTTTTATGTGGTCTTTTAAGGGACGTTTTATGGATAGCAATTTTATATATTTTTTTATAATATCTAATTTAAATTACGTCCTCCCCGGGCAGATCGCTGTCTTTTATCTCTGATCGATCTATTTACATCTCCGAAGGAGATCTCAAGAGGTGTTTGAGACGAAGGAGATTCCGTCAATCGATGATGGCGAAGGATCGCCTCCATCCCTGAGGGCGATCCTCGCGTTCGAGGAGGAGATCAGAAGAAGGGCCGACAGGATCGGAGAGCTTCTCCTGATCGAGGTGGTGCGGGCCGGGCCCGACGGGATGGAGTGCGACAGGTTCGACCGCGAGGATCCCCTCCCGTTCAGAACCGATCCGCGAGACGGCTCCGTTGAGGGCGTATCGTGGCATCTGACCCTCACCTACGGAGGGCCTTTTGGCGACGCCCTGGGGTCCAGGGCCCGGTGGTCCGATTCGGGCGAAGTCGCGGCTGAATGCGTCATCGACTCTCCCGGCCTCGCCGAGGCCCTCGCCTCCGGAAGGCTTGCCGGCTTCTTTCGAGATGCTGCCGACTGGCTGGAGTCGGAGGTCCGCCCTCGGGACCTGGCCACCGCTGATCGGATCGGAGAGGGGGCCGCGATGGCGAGGGATCTGGCCCGCTTTCTTGAGAGGTGGGATGAAAGTTTGCAGGATCTTGATCAAATGACGGGAGATGATGCCGATCTGCGGAGCTGAGCTTCCCGACTCCTTGGAGGGGGTAAAGAAGGAGGGAAGCCGTCAGCTCCGAGAAGGCCGTTCTCACCGCCCGGATGAAGGCGAGGACGGCAGGGGATAAATAGCATGCATTAAGGCCCTCGCCCCTGGGACCATCAATCTTGGGCGCCGGCTTCTCTTCTCCTGGAGGATCGATCGGAACTTTGCAGAGATGACCCTTGTTTTACTTCCGCCATGTGGCGGCGGTCATGATGATCAGCACGAATCCCGTGAGCTCTATCAGAGGCTCGATGCTCAACTGGTTCGCATCGCTGTACACGGCGGCCAAAAGCAGCAGAACGCTCCCCGCAAAGAGAGGATACCGCAGCTGACGGGCATGGATATATCGGCTAATAAGCGATCACCGCTCCGGGTTCATCCTTTTCTTATAAGATACTTTTCGGTGGAGCTCCCCAGCGAAAGGGAGGCGGAAGGGCGGATGGAAGATCTCGCCTATAAACGTTTTGGTACAAGAGGTGCAAACTTCAGACCGCCAGCATCCTCTCGATGGCGCCCCTTGCCCGATCCGCGATCTCTTCAGAAACCACCACTCGAGGCTCCAGGGTCTCTAGGGATGATAGGACCTTCTCCAGGCTCGTCTTCTTCATGTCGACGCAGATCGCCTTTTCGCTTAAGGGGTAAAACTCCTTCTCGGGGTTCTCCTGCTTGAGCCGATAGTTCATCCCCACCTCGGTGCCGATGATGAACTCCCGAGCGGGGCTCTTTTTGGCGTGTCTTGCCATCCCCGAGGTGCTATAGACGCGGTCCGCGAGATCGATCACCTCGGGCCGGCACTCGGGATGGACGAGGAGCTCGGCATCGGGATGGAGGGCCCGCGCCCGCCGGACGTCCTCGGTGGTATACCGGTCGTGGACGTAGCAGTAGCCGTCCCAGGTTATGACCTTCTTATCGGAAAAGCGGGCGACGTACCGGCCCAGGTTCCTGTCGGGGACGAAGAGGATCGTCTCCTCCTCCAGGGACTCCACCACCTCGATCCCGTTGGCGGAGGTGCAGCAGATGTCGCTTTCCGCCTTGACCTCGGCGGAGGAGTTGACGTAGCAGACGACGGCGGCGCCGGGATGTTCTGCCTTGAACTTCCGGAGCTGCTGGCCCGTGATCATGGAAGCCATGGGGCAGCCGGCCCCGGCATCGGGCATGATCACCTTTTTTTCGGGGGAGAGGATCGCCGCGGTCTCGGCCATGAAATCGACGCCGCAGAAGATTATCACATCGGCCTTCTCTCCGGCGGCGGCTCGGGAGAGCTCCAGGGAGTCGCCCCGCAGGTCGGCTACGTCCTGGACATCGCCGGGCTGGTAGTTGTGGGCGAGGATGACGGCGTTCCTCTCCTTCTTCAACTTCAAGATATCGTCAGCGAGCATGATTGGAAGGCAGTGAGGGGGGATTTACTTTAAAAACGCTGCCCTCGCCTCGGAGCGGGCGGCGAAGGGATGAGAAGAGGGGGGCCTTTTGGGCGGTGACGACGGCTCGATCTTTCAGCCTTCTGCCGTCTTTCTCCTCTGCCGCTCGCCCTTCCGCCGCTCGGCCCGATACTCCTGGATCATCCCCTCGAGCCACTCGGTCTTCTGTTTCGCCACCCTCACCTGCTTTCGCTCGGCCCACCGAGCGAGCGCCCCCTCCAGCTCCTGGGGATCGATGAGGGCGACTCCGGCCACCCTTCTCACCGGCACCTCCCGGCTGGAGATGACGGGAACGTTCCCGTCCATGAGGTACCCCTCCACCGAGGCCTCCATCTCCGTCTCGACGATCACCGCCTCCACCTCCCACTCGATGAAGAGGTCAGCGGTGTTGGGGCCGCCGCCGCTGGCGTCTTTGAGGACGACGACGTCCCCCTTACCGATATCGAGCCCCGCGGCCGCCTCCAGGAGTGCCTCTCGCGAGAAGGAGGCGACCTCCTTGACGGGCCTTCCCACCTCCTCCTCCTCCAGCTCTTCGGCCTTCCTGGCCACCTTGAGCCTCGCCTTCAGCTTCCGGTTCACCTTCCTCTCCTGCCTCAAAAGGCCCCGGAGCCGATCGATCTCCTTCTCTCTGATCCTGATCTCCTGGTCCCTTTTGATCTTTTGGCGGGACTTGTCCTTCAGCCTCTCGATCTTCGCCTCCAGACGGCGGCGGACCTCCTCATCCTTCGCCAGCCCTTCCTTCAGCTCCTCAGCGTACTCTTTCAGCCGCCGGATCTGGTCGGCCTGGCGCCTGCTCTCCGCCATCAGGGCCGCGAGGTCCGAGTCGACCTCCGCCTCGGCCTCCCTCGGGGCTGCCGGCTCCTCAGGAGGCAGCTTTGTCATCCCCGATATCGCCTGGTCTATCGAGAGGCCCCTCACCACCAGGGCCTTCACCTCGTCGGGGTCGAGGCCCGGAGGGCACTTCTTCTCGACCTGCTGGAACTTGTTCTTGTACTTCTTGTAGGCGCTGACGGCAGCGGCGAGGGCGTCGCGCTCGTGATCGTTTTTGTAGCCGTACTCCCGAGCGAGAGCGATCTTCTCCTCGGAGGGGATGTCGCTTCCCGGCGAATAGAGGACGGCGGAAAAGGAACGCTTAACCTTCTCGACGGCCTCGGGAGGGGGAAAGACGTCTGTGGCCACCACCAGGGGCTTTCCCCTCTCCGCCAGCCACTCTATCACGTTCGGAGGCGACATGGCCCTCGCGCTGAGGAGGTCCACCAGCTCTCCCTTCAGGTTGAGGGCGGCGATCCCCGTCGTGGTCCCGGGATCGATCCCTGCGATGATGTAGCCCCGCCTTGCCCGGAGCGGCTCGAACTTGAGCTGCGGCCGTTCCACCCCCTCGACCCTGATCTGGGCGTCGCCCCTATAGCCCGAATGGAGGTGGACCTCGTCTCTTGGAGCCTCCACCACGAACTCGCTTCGAATGTAGCCCCCGATCCCCTCCACGGACCGGGCGCTGAACTGGTGTCCTTCCTCCCGGAGCTTATCCTCCACCTCCCGGGATAGGGCCTTCACCGACCCGTGGATCTTCCTGGTGTACCGCTTCTGGCTCCAGCCGCCCCGGCCCGGAGACCTCCGGCGGCTCACCTTGATCCAGGTCCGATCCTCGAAGGCCGAGACGATGCTTCCGACCCCCTTTGAGGCGAGACGGGCGCAGGTCTCGGCCTCGTCCATGGGGTTCTGCCTGTCGAAGGAGATCCCGTGCCATCGGGCGATCTTCGCCAGAGCCTCGGGCCTCTCCCCCCCCGTCACCTGGACGAGCTTCGTCTTTGGAGGCATACCCCTCAGGAGCCTGACGAGGTCGGCCTTGCTCGCGGCCAGCTCGTGGACGTTGTCGGTCGCCACCATATCCGGCGCCGACTGCCGGATCAGCCTGATCAGCTTCTGCCTGCTGATCATGGGGTGACGCTCTTCCCTCTCCCCCTCGAGGGTGAAGAGGGCGTAGCTCGGAGCCTGCCTGCTCTTGGGCGAGCCGCTGGCGATATCCACTCCGTAAATCAATCCCGGGATGGCATCACCTCACCACGAGCCCCTTCTCGTTCCCCTTTAATTCCCAATCGCTCTTCTTTTTCCGCTCCCGCTTTCTCGCCCTCCTTCTCTTCGCCGAGGACGAAGGCGAGGGCCTCTTCGGCCTCAAGATCGAGGCGGTACTTCCGCTGGAAATGGCCGACTACGTTCTTCAGGTCCCTTTCGAGAAGCTCCTGGGCCGAGGGCGAGCTCCGGGAGATCGCCTGGGGCCAGTCGATGATGACGATCTCTCCCTCCTCCCCGACGAGGACGTTGTAGGCGCTGAGGTCGGCGTGGACGATCCCCTTCCTCCAGGCGGCGGCCACCTCCTCCAGGATCACATCCAGGCACTCTTTCGGGTTTTCGAGATCGAGCTTGCGGAGCTCCGTCCCCCCCACGTGCCCCATCACCACGGCGTGGTGGCTGAGGGCGACGGGCCTCGGCACCGAGACCTCGGGATAGAGCCGCTTGAGGGTCTTGAACTCCTTTGCAGCCCCCAGCCTGGCGGCGTGGATCCAGGCGCATCTTGGCAGATCTCGCAGGTGGTCTCTGGCCCTGCGGACGTGCTTGAAGCTCGTCTCCCCCTGTCGGTGGAACTTGATCGCCAGGGGGAGGTTTCCCACCGCAGTTTCAGTCGCCTCTTCAGCCTTCCTTTCGGCTCCCTTCTCCGCCGCAGGGGCGTCGGGGATTCGTCCCAGGGCCTCGTAGACGACCGACTCCTTGCCGACGCCGAGGAGGTCGCCTAAGGATACAACTGCATCTCTGTCGACGAGGTCTGAGAGGGCGACGAGGTCGTAGGCGGCAAAGCCGATGGCGTAGCCATCGTAGGGCTCTTTGGTTCTGAAGACCAGCTTCTTTGCGACCAGCTTTGAGAGGCCCGCGCTTGCGCCCTTTTGGGATAGGCGGCTTTTCGCCATCAGCTCCTCCATCGGGACCCACTCGCAGTGGCGCATACCCCTCTCGATGCTCTTCAAAAGGGCGATCTCCTTTCGGTCCAGTCTCAGGAACGTCTCTGCCAGGTTCTCCACGGACAGTTATTTGTCGGTTATAATTAAAATTGATTGCCCTGTTGCGGCTCATCTCTGTCGGGTCGGAGATCGGTGGTCGGTCAGAGATCGGTGGTGGATCATAGATCGGCGGACATTAGAAATACAGCATCCGAGTAAGGAGAGCCCATGACCAGGCCGGAGGCGCAGTGAAGTTGGATCGAGATGGATCGCGGGATGAGAATACGATCATGTCAGAGACGGGAACGGCCAGAGGAGATTCAAGAGCGGGTCTCGCATGACGGCGCCCACCTCCGCCAAAAGTCAGAGATACCTGGGAGAGAGGGGGCTGATCGCCCTCATAACGTTTCTCAGCGCCTTCGTTCCCCTCTCGACAGACCTCTATCTCCCCGCCCTTCCCGGGATGGCCCTCTACTTCAACGTCACGTCAGACGTTGCAAACCTCACTCTGATCTTGTTCTTCGTATTCTTCGCTTTTGGCACCCTCCTCTGGGGGCCGGCGAGCGATAAGTACGGCCGCAGGCCCGTCCTCATGATCGGCCTTTCTTTATACGCCGCCGCCAGCCTCGGCTGTGCGGCCTCTGTGGGGATCGACCAGCTTATAGCCTTCCGCATCCTCCAGGCCATCGGCGGCAGCGGCGCCTTCGCCGTGGCCACGGCCATGATCAAGGACGTTTATGACAGCAGGAAAAGGGAGCCGATCCTGGCCATGGTCCAGTCGATGGTCTTGATATCACCGGTGGCAGCCCCAGTCCTCGGCGCTCTCCTGCTGAAGTTCGTCTCCTGGAGGGGGGTATTCGTGGCTCTGGCCCTCATCGGCCTCTTGGCCCTGGCAGGAAGCTCCGCCTTGGAGGAGACGATAGACGAGCGGAATAAGGGCTCGATGCTTCGGGCGCTGGGGGGCCTATTCAAGGTCGTGAAAAATCCGGGCTTCTCGTCCCTCCTCGCCCTCTTCTCTCTTCCGGGTTTGTCCTCGATGGCGTTCATAGCCGCTTCGTCCTACATTTACATAAACGGCTTCGGCCTCAGCCCCCAGGTCTACAGCTATTACTTCGCCATAAACGCCATCGGGATGATCTTTGGCCCCATCCTCTACATGCGGATCTCCAGGAGATATCGGCGGAGATCGATCATCATCGCCTGCTTTGGGGCGATCTCGGCGAGCGGCCTCTTAATATCGCTCTTCGGCGGCTTTCAGCCCTGGCTTCTCGCCGCGGCCCTTCTCCCGGCCACCGTCTCCGCAAGCTCTGTCCGAACTCCCGGCACGAACCTGATGCTGGAGCAGCAGAGGGGGGATACGGGATCTGCCGCTGCTCTCATGAGCTGCTTTGGGATCCTCATGGGAAGCGTCGGCATGACCATCATATCCCTGAGCTGGAGCGATACGATCTTTGTTCTGGGGATGATGAACCTCCTGGTGGGGCTGGCCTCTGGGGCGGCGTGGCTCTCGATCTCCCAAAAGGCGTACGTCTTGCAGGTTCCGGAGAGATATATCGCCGCGGCGGCGAGGCAGAAATAGGCGAGATCTCAGAGGGTTGATCGGCTCAGTGAGACGATCGAGGTGGATCACGCCCTCGAAGCTGTAACTTAAAAAGGGGAGGCGAGAGAGAGGACGAGAGGATCCGAGTCGGCGGCAAGATCCGCGTCGACTTAGCCGTCCCGTCCCCTCATCCCGAGTCGGGTCTCATCCTCGTTCTGCTCCTGACCTTCATGCCACCTCAGATCAGGCCGATCTCCTGGGAGGGCGCTGGGGCCGTTTGCTCCTCCACAACCACTTGCTTGTAGACATAGAACCTGAGGGGCTCCTCGGCCGTGATATCGACCTGGTCTGCGGTCTTGATCCTGATATTTCCCATCAGGGGGACGTCTGCATTCCTGTAGAGGTTGATCTTGTTATCCTCATTGTTCATCACGATGGCCTTGGCTTCGGCGTCCACCGTCTGGATCGTCATCTTGTCGATGGTCGTTCCCTCCTTGATCGCGAGAGGCTCGTCCGAGATCTGCCAGACGCCATCGACGGTGGCCAGACTCTGATCACCGCCGTAGAAGGCGTTTTTGAAGTGAACGGCTATGCCGACGATCTCCCCGGCACCGTTCAGCCTCTCTTTGTAGGTGTAGGTCTTATCCTGGACCGTTGCACCGTCCTTGGAGGGCTCGACGGTTTTGGTATCAACAGTATGGCCGTTCTTTCGGAGTTCGAGGCTGACCTTGTCTGAGCCAGTATCTATCGACTCGAGGATCAGCTCGTACCCCTCGGCGAGCTTCAGAGGAGAGCTGGTGGTGATGGTCCTCTCCGAGGCGTCGTCGATCAGGACCAAGCTGAGCAGCTCGGCGGCCATCAGGTTGGGGTCGGCGGAGTCGTGGTAGAGGTAGGCATCGAAAGCCGTTCCTTCGACGTAAGATGCAAAGTACTCCTCACCGAGGAAGCCGGTCACCCAGCAGCTGCCCCAGACCTCGTTTTCGAAGGCCTTCGTCTGGCCGGAGGTCGTGTAGACGACACCGTCGGGCTCGTCGAGGGCGTTGCCGTAGATGGTCATGGCGATCCTCTCGGTGCCGAGGTCCTCATCGACGTCGTAGTAGAACCCGGCGAAGTTGGAGGGATTCCATTCAGCCATCTCGCCGTCGATGACATGGGAGACGCTCCCCCTGGTCTCGTAGGTGCCCGGCTCGGTGATCTTTCTGTAGACGTAGCATCTTAGGGGCTCCTCAGCGGTGATCTCGTCCTGGTCGGCGGTCTTTATGCCGATATCTCCCATCAGGTTGACATCCATGTTCCTGCTCAAGATGATCCGGTTGTCCTGGTTGTCCATGAATATCTGCATCGAGGCGGGGTCCACCGTCGCGACCCTCATCTTGCCGAAGGATGCGCCCTCTTCGATGCTGACGGCTTCGTCGGAGATCTGCCAGATGCCGTTTACCACGGCGGCGTCCTGGAGGCCGCCTTCTGTGCCGTGGAAGAGAGGTCCCTTGAAGTGGACGGCTATGACCACAACCCCTCGCGAAATTCCAAGATCTTTGGTGTAGATATAGGTCTTGTCGGCGATGGTGGCGCCATCCTTCGACGGGGCTATCAGGCTCGAGTCGACGACCTCGCCGTCTTTGCGGAGCTCAAGCCATATGGACCCGTAGGCGTCGATCCCCTTGATCGCCAGCTCGTACCCCTCGGCAAGCTGGAGGGGAGCATCTTTTGTGATGGTCCTCTCCTGGTCGTCGTCGATGAGGATCTTCGATAGCTCCTCTCCCGCCATCAGGTTGTCGTCTTTTGATCTGTCATAAAGGTAGGGATAGGACCAGTCATCGTATGAATTTTCGGCGTATCCTGCGAAGTGCTCCTCTCCCAAAAAGGAGATTTTATGGTAGCTGCCCCATTCATCGAAATCGAATTCGGCGAGCTGGGCCGACGTCTCGTAGACGACTCCCATCGGCTCGTCGAGGGAGCCGTCGGTGATCGTCAGGGTCAGCATCTCGGTGCCGATCTCCTCGTCGGCGTCGTAGCTAAACCCTGCAAAGTTCTGGGGGTCCCACCAATAAGTCGCGCCGTCTTCGACGGCTGCAACGGAGCCTCGAAGCTCCACCCCTTCGGCGGCGCTGGCGGCGGTCGTCATGAAAAGAAGGATCATGACTAAGGTGATGAACGTCGGAGTTCTCATAGTCGCGGAAGTTATTTTCAAACTATAAAGCCGATTCGTCTTAAAGGCCCGCCTTCAAGGAGAATGTTGGCAGGTCATTATGTTGTAGACATTATTAAAACTATGAGAATGGACCGGCGGATATCTTTGAAATGGTAGAGCGGCAAATTCGAACTTGCGTGAGGGACAAGGGGCTCGGTGAGCGAAAGATCGCTCTTGTCCTTGCCTTCCGAGGCGTAGAGCCGAACCGCCAACAAGTTGCGGTCACTCTTCGAGCTTACTCTCCGCCAGCTCCAGGTTTGACTTGACCAATTGATTCAGAATCGGGTAATCTTCTTCGGTGTATATTTTCAGGGCTTCCTCGTAAGCTTCGATGGCCCTCTCGCAGTTCTCCTCTTTGTCCCTGACCT
>CAZHAO010000042.1:9698-11525 GCA_964530375.1 uncultured Methanotrichaceae archaeon | reverse complement strand
TGTTGATAATGATCGTGGTGTATTGATATGTTAATTTGGAACTGTTATACTAGAGAGATCCCTTAAGATAGCCCTCCATGATGGCGATGGCGCAGTATCTCCCGCACATGGTGCAGGCCCCTCTCCCGTCCCGGGCGTGGATCTCGGTGGCCCTCTCGCCATCGATGGCGTGCCTGAACTGATTCTTCCAGTCCCGCTGCCGCCTGAAGATGGCGAGGGTTCTGTCTTCGGACATCGGCCCGTACTTTATGGTATCCCCTATGTGGGCTGCGATCTTGAAGGCCACTACCCCCTCCCTCACCTGGGCGGCATCGGGCAGGGCCAGATGCTCAGAGGGGGTTATGTAACAGAGGTAGTCGGCCCCGGCCCCGGCCGCCAGAGCCCCTCCGACGCAGCCTGAGATGTGGTCGTAGCCCACGCCGACCTCGATCGGGAGGGGGCCGGCGACGAAGAGGGGCCGATGGTTCGTTATTTCCTTGTAGAGGGCGACGTAGTCGGGTATCTTGTCTGGTCTGACATGTCCTCCCATCCCCTCCACGATGACCTGGACCCCGAGGCGGTTGGCCCTCAGGGCGAGATCGGCGTTCATCTGTAGCTCCCTTCTCTGGAGGCCGTCCATCGGATCGTGAATGCAGCCGCTCCTCATTCCGTTCCCAAGAGACAGGACCGCCCCCCTTTCGGCGAGAAGCCCGCATATATCGTCGAAATGAGTGAGGAAGGGGTTCTCCTCCCCCTTCTCCAGCATCCAGGCCGATGTGAAGGAGCCTCCTTTGGAGACGACCCCCATGATCCTCTCTGTCCTCTTCAGCTCTTCCAGCATATCGAGGGTAATGGCAGCGTGGAGGACGACGGACGATACCCCACCCCGGAGATGTTTTCTGATGGTGCGGAAGAGGTCCCCCTCGGTCACCGCCTCAAAGGATCCCTTCTCGGCGACCGTCTGATAGATCGGGACCGTCGTCAGAGGGGTGCTTATCGCCTCTTTTATTCTTCCAAGTATGTAATCTATCGGCCCTCCCGTAGAGAGGTCGGTGATAGTGTCTGCCCCGTACCTCTCTGCCGTCTTCGCCTTCTCCACCTCCATCTCGGGATCGGCCAGATCTGCTGAGGTTCCGATGTTGGCGTTGACCTTCGTCCTCAGGCCCTCCCCAATCCCGAGGGGCGCCTTTCCCTCCCGGACCATCAATACCGCTCGACCCGCTGCCACCTGCTTGCGAAGAAAGGAGGGGCTTACGCCTTCCCTCTTTGCCACCGCTTCGATCGCCTCCGCATCTATCCCGGCGACAGAACCCACCAGAAGTCCCTCATTAGTTGACATATCCGGATCCTGTTATCTGACATCCAGGCTTATATCGGTGGCTACCGCGGGAGAGGCGCGAGTTCGCGAAAAAGGATGTGGATCAAATTACCAGACTCCAGGGACATCTTTTCCGCAGCTTGGGCACCTGCCGTCGACGATCCCGTTTCTCTCCACCCGAAAGCCGAACCGCTCGACTAGGGGCTCGCCGCAGTTTGCACAACCAGTGTTCTCGTCCTCGCCGGGGATGTTTCCTCCGTAGACGTAAGAGAGGCCCGCATCCCTTCCGATCTTCGCTGCCCGCCGGATCGTCTTGGCGGGGGTGGGCGGGGCGTCCCTCAGCTTGTAGGTCGGGTAGAAGGCCGTGACGTGCCAGGGCATATCGGGGCTGACCCCCACCAAAAACTCGGCTATATCTCGGAGCTGCTGGTCCGAGTCGTTGTAGCCCGGTATCAGCAGCGTCGTCACCTCCACCCATATCCCGAGGCTCACCATCAGCTCGATAGTCCTCTTGACGGGATCGAGCCTCG
>CAZHAO010000042.1:0-9688 GCA_964530375.1 uncultured Methanotrichaceae archaeon | reverse complement strand
TAAAAGTCGTCGTCGCCCTTGAGGTCGATGTTGATGGCGTCGAGGTACGGCTCGATCGTCCTCGTCGCCTCATCGCTCATGTACCCGTTGCTGACGAAGACGTTCTTGAGGCCCCTCTCTGCCGCGAGCTTCGAGACGTCGAGGGCGTACTCGAAGAAGATGGTGGGCTCGGTGTAGGTGAAGGCGACCGACTGGCACCCCGCTGCTAGGGCCTCCGCCACCACCCTCTCGGGCTTCACCTCCTCTCCCGCTATGATCCCCCTCTCCCTGGGCATCTGGGATATATCGGCGTTCTGGCAGTGGAGGCACCTGAAGTTGCACCCGACGGTGGCGATGGAGTAGCTAAGGTGGCCGGGGATGAAGTGGAAGAGGGGCTTCTTCTCTATGGGGTCGACGTGCATCGCTATTAGCTTACCGTAGACCAGGGTCACCAGGGTCCCGTCCTCATTCTCCCTGACGCCGCAGATCCCCCTCTTTTTGGGCTTAATTCGGCAGAAGTGATTGCAAAGCCCGCACCGAACATCTCCACCTTCCAGCTTTTCGTAAAACATGGCTTCCTTCATCGCGAAACACCGCCCAGTAAAAAGATCTCTTTAAATAGGTGGTGATCATCCCTTATAATTCTTGTTCTGGAAAAAAATATGATATGAATCGCCATGGAAAGTGAGGCGGAAATAGGTTGCCATGGTTTTGGATCTGATCTTTGGTCAGTTTTCGATGACGACCTGCCTGTAGACGATGAACCTGAGGGGTTTTTCAGGGAGGCCTGACGAGGCGTTGATCGCGTCGTCGACGGCCTGGTCCGCCGTCCTGATCCTTATATCACCGAGCAGAGGCAGGTCGTCATCGGGTTTCAGGCCGATCTCCTCCTCGTTCGCCAATCTGATCGTCATATCTCCGGTATCGACCTCCTGGACTGTCATCTCCCCGTAATCGTCCCCCTCCTCGACGGGCGCAGCCTCGTCGGAGATCTGCCAGATGGCGTCGACCTCGGCGAAGCCGTCGTCGCCGGAGAAAAAGGCGCTCCGAAAGTGGACGGCTATGACTACCAGGTCTTCGGCACCGCCGACGCGCCTCTTATAAAGGTAGGTCTGGTCCAAAAGATCGGCCCCGGCCCTCGACGGCTCTATGACCGTGGAGTCCATCAAGATCCCCTCCTTGAAGAGGGCTAGAGAGACCTTCTCCCCTCCCTCGTCCACCGACTCCAGGGCCAGCTTGTACCCGTCAGCGAGGCCCAGGGGGCTGTCGGTGTCGAAGGTCTCCCGCCGGTCGTCGTCGATGAGGACCTTGACAAGCTCCTCCTCGGCGAGGATGTTGGGGCTTTCAGACTCTTCTTCGAGGAGGCCGCCCGCGTACCCTGCGAACTGGGGCTCGCCGAGGAGGGAGATGGTCCAGAAGTCGCCCCAACCCTCAAACTCCGTCCCCGTCCTCTGGGCCCTGGCGACGTAAACGGCGCCTGTCTCCTCCTCCAGCCCGCCGTCGGCGATCTTCAGGGTGATGGACTCGTCCCCCAGCCCCTCGTCAAGATCGTAATAAAAGCCCCCGAAGGTGGTGGAGTTCCAGGTCCAGGTCGAGCCGTCGACGACCTCGCCGGGGCTGCCCCTCACCTCGTAGCTGCCCGGCTCTTCGACCTCTCTATAGATCCAGAACCGCAGGGGGTCTTCGGGCCGTCCTGCAGAGGCGTTGACGGCGTCCTCGACATCATCCTCGACGCCATCCTCAACGTCATCCTGATCGGCGGTTTTTATCAAGATGTCGCCCAGGAGGTGCTTCGACCTGCCTTTTGAAAAGCCTATATTCCGGTCTTCGTTCGTCATGGCGATGGTCATCTCGTCGGGGTCCACCTCATCGACGGTCATCTCGCCCTCCTGGTCCCCCTCTTCGATCAGGACCGTCTCATCGGAGATCTGCCAGAGGCCGTCGACGGTCACAAGAAAGTCTCCGCCGCTGAAGAAGGCGTTTTTGAGGTGGGCCGCGATGAAGACAACATCTTCTCCACCGACGGGCCTCTTGTAGAGGTAGGTCCCGCCGGGGGACGAGCCGTTCTCACCAGACAGTTCGACGACCGCCGAGTCGACCCTCTCCCCGTCTTTGAAGAGCGCGATGGATACCTTATCCCCCTCGGGGTCGACCTCCTCGACCGCGAGCGTGTACCCCTCTTCGAGCCTCAGGGGGACGTCCTTCTCGATCGTCCTATCCTCGTCGTCGTCGATGAGGACCTTCGCGATCCTCTCGTCCCGAAGGAGGACCTCGCCCCCGGACTCGTCGGAGAGGTAGCCGTCAGAGTAGCCTGCGAAATGAGCCTCGCCCAGAAAGCCGATGGTCCAGCGGCTCCCCCAGGCCGAAAACTCCATCGGCTCTGCCTGGGCCCGGGTGGCGTAAACCGCCCCGGAAGCTTCGACCGCCCCGTCGGAGATCGAAAGGCTCAGATGCTCGCCGCCGGCGTCGTCGTCCAGGTCGTAGTAGAACCCTGCAAACTCCTGAGCCGACCAGCTGTAGCTCTCGCCGTCGACGACCTCGGCGACGGGCCCCCTCATCTCGAAGGCCGACCCTGTTGCCGAGATCGCCGCCAAAAAGGCGGCCCAGAATAGGGCGACATCAATCGCGGTCCTCATCTCCCGACCTCACGACGACGATGTAGTCGGGCGCAGAAATAAAATTGTTCTCTTGAAGGGCGAGGCTCTCGAAGGGAGAGGGGTGCCGGACGGAATCGCCCCGCAGCCCCGGAGCCGTTCAGCACCGAGAACTTCCGCTGTTGGCGCCGACCACGATCTCGTTTCCGATGTCTGTCTTGATGTGCCACTCTGGCTCCTCGGCCTCCGGGGCGAGGGGCCAGAACAGGCT
Source organism: uncultured Methanotrichaceae archaeon (assembly GCA_964530375.1). Classification (GTDB taxonomy): domain Archaea; phylum Halobacteriota; class Methanosarcinia; order Methanotrichales; family Methanotrichaceae; genus Methanocrinis. The sequence continues at coordinate 6,844 of CAZHAO010000042.1, read as the reverse complement.
CAGCTCGACGAAGGTGCTGCCGCAGCGCATCGACTTCATCGCTGCGATGGCGTCCTCAAAGTTCAGAGTGTAGCTGTCAAAGGCTCGGACCCCCAGGGGGCAGTCCACCTCCGCGGGCTCGGTCATCCCCTCCAGGGGAGCCTGGGCGACGTAGCAGCTGAGGCACCTTCCGTCCTCGCCCTTCCGGATCACGTCCCATCCGAGGACGTCCTCGGCGCTCTTGCCCGCGGAGTTGTTGATCCGGGCGGTCTTCGAGATCAGGCCCGAGTCATCGACGGGCTTCTTGCACCCCTCCTTCATCGTCCATCGGCTGCAGTCGGAGGGGCCGCACTCGCCGCTGAGATAGCTCTGCTCGCTGCATTCAGAGGAGTCGTCGAAGACGCAGGCCGCGTAGTTGACGGTGTAGCTTCCCATATCCTCCACCCGGTTTTCGATCCTGTAGCCCTGCCGCTCGCAGTAGGTGAAGTTCTGGCCGCACTCGCCCCGATAGAAGGCCCACAACTCGCAGGCCGACCCGTCGGGGAAGACGCAGCATCCGACCTCGCCGCCCGTCCCGGGGTCGGTCCTCGTCTCCAGGCCGTAACCCAGGGCATCGCAGTAGACCGAGGAGGGGTTTGGCACCCCCATCGCCGCTGGCACCGCCAGAAGGGCCAGCGCCAGAAAGGTGAGCTTTGATGTCTTCATAAGATCATCTCAGTCGCATAAGTATATAATAACTTTTGGATGTTGTTCGGATTCTCGGATCGGCTGCTCTGATGGCGTCTCTTCGTATCGAGGGAAATTTGATATAGAGATGGAGGCCAAGTCGTTTTGAGGAGGGGTCCGGGATAAAAGAGGAGATCTGGATCGAGAAGTACAGGCCGACGAGCCTGGACGACGTGGTGGGCCAGGAGGAGATAGTGAGGAGGCTCAAGTCCTACGTAAAGAGCAGAAACGTCCCCCACCTCCTCTTCTCGGGGCCGCCGGGCGTCGGCAAAACAGCGGCTGCCATCAGCATGGTGAGGGAGCTCTATGGCGACGACTGGCGGGCGAACTTCATCGAGCTGAACGCCAGCGACGAGCGGGGGATCGACGTCGTTCGGCACAAGGTGAAGGACTTCGCCAGGACAGCGCCCCTCGGCGACGCCGAGTTCAAGGTGATCTTCCTCGACGAGGCCGACGCCCTCACCAGCGACGCCCAGAGCGCCCTCCGGAGGACGATGGAGAGGTACAGCTCCATCTGCAGGTTCATCCTCTCCTGCAACTACTCCTCCAAGATCATCGAGCCGATCCAGTCGAGGTGTGCCGTATATCGGTTCAGGTCATTGTCCGAGGAGGCCGTCGCCGAGAGGATGAATAAGATCGCCAAAGACGAGGGCGTCCAGGTGACTAAGGAGGGGATGGATGCCATAATCTACGTCGCAAGGGGCGACATGAGAAAGGCGATCAACGCCCTCCAGGCGGCGTCTCTGATGGAGGAGGAGGTGACCGGGGAGACTATCTACCAGATCACCGCCACCGCCCGGCCCGAGCAGATCAAAGAGCTGATGGAGACCGCCCTCGCCGGCAAGTTCACCGCTGCGAGAGGCCTCCTCGACGATCTCCTCCTGGTCCAGGGGCTCTCGGGCGAAGACGTCATAATCTCGATCCACCGGCAGATGCTCAGCCTCATGGACTCCGACGATCTATCCGCCACGACGGTGGTGAGGCTGATGGACAGGATCGGAGAGATCGATTTTCGGATGACGGAGGGCGCCAACGAGCGGATACAGCTGGAGTCTCTCCTCGCCTACTTCGCCCTCGCCGGCTCGGATGGGAAGTGAGGTAAGGCAAACTCATGGATTTCATCCCCGGTTTTTGGGCGGCAGCGACCCTCGCCATCGTGACGGCCTGCGCAGTCGTCGCGACGAGGTTCGGGGTGGAGATCGCCGTCGGGGTCTTCGCCGCCCTGACGGTCCTCGCTAACCTCATCGCCGCGAAGACGATCACCTTTGGACCCTTCATCGCGCCGGCGGCGGTCCTCGTCTACGCCTCCACCTTCCTCATGACCGACATCTTGAGCGAGCTCTTCGGTAAGAAGAAGGCGAGGCTGGCGGTCTGGACGGGATTCGCAGCGAACATGGTGATGCTCGTCTCGATTCTCATCGCCGTCCGGTGGTCGGCTTCGCCGGTGATGGACCCGGAGCTTGCCGCCTCTTTTGATGCCATATTCGGATTCGCCCCCCGGGTGATCGGAGCCTCCATGGCCGCGTACCTGGTGAGCCAGCATCACGACGTCTGGGCCTATCACTACTGGAGGGATAAGACCGAGGGAAGGCATCTTTGGCTTCGGAACAACGCCTCGACGATGGTCTCCCAGGCGGTCGACACCGCCATCTTCATCAGCCTCGCCTTTTACGCCGTTCTTCCAAACTCCGTCCTGGTCCAGATGATGGTGGGCCAGTACGCCATCAAGCTTCTGATCGCGGCCCTGGACACCCCCTTCATCTACCTGGCGGTGGCGGCGGCCCGGAGGGCGGAATGAAGCAGGACGGGTGAACCATTTTTTTCGTCTCTACGTTCGATATCTCAGGCATTGGAATCTGAGGAAGACCGAAAAATATATCGCCGGTACCGACCTGATAGGGCGATAGCGAAGTTGGAACGTTCTTGGAGGATTAAGAGATGCCAGAGTTTGCAAACCCCTTTGCAGGTCTAGCCAGCGACCGGAAGCTGACCAAAGATGAGCTGATCCGGGCCGTGAGGTACATGGTCGCCGCCGAGTACGAGGCGGTCCAGCTCTACATGCAGCTGGCGGAGTCGACGGACGACGAGCTGGCCAAGGAGGTCCTGGTGGACATCGCCGACGAGGAGAGGGTCCACGCCGGAGAGTTTCTGAGGCTCCTGAAGGAGCTGGCCCCCGACGAGGAGGATTTCTACCAGGAAGGGCGCGAAGAGGTCGAGGAGATGATCGAGGAGCTGAGAGATTAGATGGGGACGGGACTTCGTCCGAATTATCGGGCTTTGAGGTCCCGCTCGCATCTTTTCATTGGTTACGTTGATTTTTTTGGAGATTGGCAGATGAGCAGACCGGCGATCCTCACCATCCTTCTGCTCTTCGCTTCTCTGACCGTCTCCGTCGGTGAGAGGGATTTCAGAGGCGAGTCTGAAAAGCCCCAAATAAATGCCACCGGGATGGTTTACAACGTTGTGGACGGAGACACCTTCAAAGTCACCGACTTCGGCAGCGTAAGGCTGGCGGACGTCGACTCGCCGGAGATCGAAACCCCTGAGGGCGAGGTCGCGAAACTCTACACCCAGTTCCACCTCCAGGGAGAAACGGTCTATCTGGACGTGGACGATCGGAGGGGGACTGACCAGTACGGCCGATGGGTCTCTGTCGTCTACATTGAAAGCCCATCGGGCGATGTCGGCGAGAACTTCAACCGGATGCTGGTGGACGACGGCTTTGCGATTGTGACCGACTACAGGGAAAACGAGTTCGATCCCCTCGACTGGTGGCCCTCTCTCCGCCAGGTGGTCATCGGGGAGGTGGAGCTGAACCCCGCCGGCGACGACAACGAGCCCGGCGGCGAGAGGGTGAAGATCTTCAACCGGGGCGATGAGGCGGTGGACGTCGGCGGCTGGACCCTCACCACCACCGGCGGGGATCGCGTCGCTCTGGCCATCCCCGAGGGGACGGTCATCGAGCCGGCCAAGAGCCGTCTTGTGACCAGGGAGCGCCGGTGGCTCGACAACTCCGAAGAATCTATCGTCCTGACGACGGATACAAACCTGGAGGTGGAGAGAACCCCGCCCCTCAGCGACGACGACAACGACGGCCAGGTCTGGGTTTTGACCGACGGGGACGTCCCCAAGTGGCGTTACGGCTGGCCCTGATCTGCATGAAGATCCCATCAGCATTGGCGGTCTCTCTGGTCCTGGCGGCCCTCTTGGCCGGGGCAGGATGTCTGGAGCGGGGGCCGCAGGGAGGCGGCGAGCCTCAAACGGACGGCTCGAAGGTGCGGGCGGAAGTTCCAGCGACGGAGGTTTCGGGCGTCGTGACGAACGTCGTCGACGGCGACACCTTCGACGTCGAGGGGTTCGGGAGGGTGAGGCTCGCCGACGTCGACAGCCCCGAGATCGACACCCCGGCGGGGAAGGCCGCCAAGTTCTTCGCCGAGACGATCCTCCTCGGCGAGAAGGTCCATCTCGACGTCGACGACCTCGGCGGCAAAGACAGGTACGGCCGCTGGATCGCCGTCGCCTATGTCCAGGACCCCGACACAGGCTCCTGGATCAACTTCAACAGCATCCTGGCGGCTTCGGGCCACGCCGTCGTCAAGGACTTTCAGGACAACGAGTTCGATCCGAGAGGGTGGAGTCCGTCCCCCTCCTTCAGCCGATAAAAAAGAGGATCGGCGCTGGTGCAGGCCGCCGATCCCCCTCCATCTTTTCCTTCAGTCTGAGCCCTGTTGCGATAGGGAGTCCAGGTTCTCCCGCGCCCTCTGGGTGTAGTGGTGGCTGGGACCCAGGAACTGCTGGAAGATCCGAAAGGCCCGCTGGTAGCTCTCCTTTGCGCCTTCGATCTCGCCCATCTCCTGGAGGACCTCCCCTCGGTTGTTCAGCCGGATGGCGGTCTTGAGGTGGTTGGGGCCGTAGGCGTCCCGATCGATGGCAAGAGCCCTCTCGAACGCGGCGAGGGCGCCACCAAGGTCGCCTAACGACCTCAGGACGGTGCCGAGGTTGTTCGCCCGAATGGCGATCTTCAGCCGGTCCGGGGCATCTTGCGCCTCCTCGATGGCGAGGCCCCTCTCGAAGCACCTCTTTGCGCCAGCAAGGTCTCCCAGGACCCGGAGGACGGATCCAAGGTTGTTGAGGTCGGTCGCCACCTCCGAGTGGCTTGGTCCATAGAGCCTCTCGTCGAGGAGGATCTGCCTCTCGAGCACGTCTCTCGCCCCGGCGAGGTCGCCCCTCCGGTGGAGGTAGAGCCCGACCTGGTTTAAGAGGAGGGAGGCGGGCTCCGATCCGATCCCCAGCTCCTCGACCTTCTCCGTTGAGGCGAGGGCGTGGGGGAGGAGGCGGGCGCACTCCGGCCAGGATGAGAGGTCCTCCAGATAAGAGCTGAAGGCGCCCCCGATGGCCCTCGCCGTCTCGTCGGCCCAGGTCTTCCTCCCCTCGTTGTCGAGGCGGCCGAAGGCGAAGGCCTGGATCAGGGGATGGACCGATAGGGCTTCTTCGTCCCTTCTCACAAGCCCCCGGCGGTCGAGGGCCAGAAGGCCCGGGTCCACCGACTCGGGCAGAAGCGCGGCGACCTTTAAGAGAAGGTCGACGGGCAGATCTTCGGGGGCGAGGAATGCGGAGAGGCTCAATAGGTCGATCCCCTCCGTGGAGACGGCCCCCACCTGCTCGGTCGTGATCGCCACGACGGCAGCGAGAGCCTCGGGAAAGCCCGGCGGCGTCCTGCCCGAAATGTCAAAAAACCGCTTTTTGTAATCTTCAACGTACCGGGACAAGGGTATCCCCGTCCATTTTATGTAAGCTCCCGCCAGCTCCAGGGAGAGGGGGCATCCCTCCAAAAGTTCGGCCAGCTCCTCTGAGGAAAACCGGTCATCCTGGCCGGTCCGGCTCAAAAGAAATGTCGCCGCCTCAGCGGTTTCGAGGGGCACCACCTCGATCTTGGCGAATCCGTCATACCAGCCTGAGCTCCTGGAGGTGACGATCACGTCTCCTCCTCCGCCTCCAACCCGTGGGAGATACATTTCCAGAGCCTCGGGCGAGGGGGTGTCGTCGAAGACGACCAGCCAGCGGCCGCTTTCTTCCAACCAGGTCCGGACGGACTCGGCGAGGTCGCCGACGTCAGAGTCCTCCTGATGGGGGATCCCCAGCGGTCCTGCCAGGGCGGCGTAGTCGGAGGCGAGGACGATGGAGTCTGCGGCCCTGACCCAGAGCCTGAAGTCGTAATCGGTGACGTGAATCCTGCCGTGCTCTTCGGCGATGGCGCTCTTTCCCATGGCGTCGGGGCCCGTGAGGACGACGGGGCCGCCCTTGCTGAGGTCATCTTCTAGATCCCTCAGGATCGAGCTTCGACCGGTGAAAAAGGGATTTCTGCGATGCGAGAGGAAGAAGTCTGTCATCGGCTTCTATTATCGGTCCGCATCTATTAAACTCTGTCCCGCCGATTTTCGATGGGCGATTATGAGGATTCGCCGGAATCTGTTCTGTCCAGCTTTTGAAGGGCGTTGAGAGGGTCGCGGCTAATCGGCCAGAGGGGAAATACAAAATCTAACATTTCCACGCAAAGAGGGGATCTATCTGATCATTCCGCATGAAAATGAGGGCCAGGATGCCGGAGTATCTAAAATCTTGTAACGAAAAAAAAGATGGCGGACCCCTCTGAGGAGTCCTCGCCAGGATCAGAACCCGCTGTTGATCCTCAGAAGCACCAGCCCTTCCCAGTCCTCGCCGCCAAAGCCGCCGGTCTGGTCCATGAGCTGAAGCTCATCCTCCGAGATGACGTTCAGGACGGCGGTTCCCATTATGGTCGCGTTGCCCTTGGGCACATCAGCCCAGTTCACGGTCACGATGTCGCCCTCGACGGTCCCGTAGGCGACGCTCGTCCAGGCCGGGTTCTCGGCCGAGTCCTCAGCGTACCACACGATGGTATCGTTGACCTGGCGGATGTAGATGTTCGCGCCGTCAGCGTCCCAGTCTCCCGTCAGATCCAACGCCTGCGCCGTGGTGCCTAGAAGGGCTGCCATCGTCAAGATCCAAAATGTCCTGTTCACAATCGATCCTCCCAAAATGTTTACATCATCTCCTTTGTCCTCTTCGATTATAATTATAGTCTAAAACCAAACTTTAATTACTAATAACTCAATAGCAA
>CAZHAO010000041.1:0-11690 GCA_964530375.1 uncultured Methanotrichaceae archaeon | reverse complement strand
TGCCAAACAGATATATCGGTGGAGCCCCTCCCCGGAGTAGGTGTTGGAATGGTGGAAGTCCACAAGGTCTCAGGCTCGCCCTTCGACGGCAACGTCTACCTGATCCTCGACGAGGTCCCGGTCCTCATCGACGCGGGGATGGACCCGGAGCCGACGCTCCGAAATATCAAAAAGTACATCGACCCCCAAAAGATCGAGATGATCATCCTCACCCACAGCCATCACGACCACTCCGGCGGAGTGCCCCTTCTAAAGGAGGCGACGGGGGCGAGGGTTCTGATCCACGAGGATGAGGCGGGCTTTCTCGGAGATGACATGGCGACGGTGGCGTACCTCTTCGGCCGCCCAGCCCCCGAGATCGAGGCCGACGGGCTGTTGAACGAAGGGGACAAGATCGACCTGGGGGAGTGGCGGCTTGAGGTGATGCACACCCCGGGCCACTCGCCGGGGGGGATATGCCTCTACGAGCCAAAGGCCAAAGTCCTCTTCTCGGGGGACACCGTCTTCCCCCAGGGGAACATCGGGAGGACCGACCTCTTCGCCGGCTGCGGCGAGGACCTCGTCAGGTCCATCGAGAGGCTGGCGAAGCTGGAGGTCGAGGTCCTCTACCCCGGCCACATGGAGGTCGTGAGCGGGGACGTGGGCCGCCAGATCCAGGCGAGCCTCCGGTTTGCGCGGAGAGTTCTATGACCAATATGACCAATTAAAGAGAGCGATGAAGTGATGAAAAGATGAAAATGAAAATGGAGACAGAAAAGTCCGGATCCGAATTCGACCTCTCGGGCGCCGAGAGGACCGCCCGGATCATGAAGCTGGAGCAGGAGTCGGTGATTCAGACCTACACCCGCCAGCCCATCCTCCTGGTCCGGGGTTCGGGGGCTCGAGTCTGGGATGCGACGGGTAAGGAGTACATCGACTTCGTCGCTGGGGTAGCCGTCAACATCGTCGGCCACTGCCACCCCGCCGTCGTCGAGGCGATCGCCCGACAGGCGAAAGAGCTGATCCACACCTCAAACCTCTACTACACCGAAAACCAGGTCTTCCTCGCCGAGGAGCTGAAGACCCTCACCGGGATGGACAGGGCCTTCTTCTGCAACTCCGGAGCCGAGAGCGTCGAGGCGGCCCTGAAGCTCGCCCGCCGGGCCACCGGCAGGTCGGAGATCGTCGCCGCCGTCCACTCCTTCCACGGCAGGACCCTGGGGTCGTTGGGGGCGACCTATAAGCCGATGTACAGGGAGCCCTTCAGGCCCCTGCTGGAGGCGAAGTTCGTTCCTTTCGACGACCCCGAGGCGCTGGCTGCGGCGGTCTCGAAGGAGACCTCGGCCGTCATCCTGGAGCCGGTCCAGGGCGAGGGGGGCGTCAACGTCCCCCACCCCGAGTACCTGAGGGCGGCCCGCTCGATCTGCGACGACTGCGGCGCTCTCCTTGTCCTCGACGAGGTCCAGACCGGCTTCGGGCGGACGGGCAAATGGTTTGGAAAGGAGCACAGCGGCGTTCTCCCAGACGCCATGACCCTGGCCAAGGGGATCGCCGGAGGCCTCCCCATGGGCGCCATGCTGGCGGCGGAGCCGGTCTCCGACGTCTTCCAGAGGGGCGACCACGCCTCCACCTTCGGCGGCGGCCCGCTGGTTTCGGCGGCGGCCCTCGCCTCCATCGGGGCGATCAAAAGCGAGCGGCTTGTAGAACGTTCGGAGGCGATGGGCGCGTACCTGCGGTCGCGGCTTTCGGAGGAGATCGACGCCCGCGAGGTGAGGGGCCTCGGGCTGATGGTGGGCGTGGAGCTGGAGGCGAACTGCCCCGAGATCGTCAGCGCGGCCCGGGAGCGGGGCGTCCTCCTCAACGCCACCAGCGAGCACGTCCTGAGGATGGTCCCGCCCCTGGTGGTGGGAAGAGAGGAGATCGACCGCGTGGTGAAGGTGCTTGGCGAGATACTCGAAGAACCTTAGGCCCTGCCTGGGGCAGCTGAGGCCTTACGTCGCGGGACGGGGAATTCAGGAGATCGCGGCAAAGTACGGCATTTCGCCGGACGCGATCGTGAAGCTCGGGTCCAACGAGAACCCCTACGGTCCCAGCCCGAGGGTCTTGGAGGCGATGGGCTCCGTCAGGCCCGAGAGGTACCCCGAGCCTGAACGGCTCATCGACTCCCTGGCCGATTACGCGGGGTCTGACCCTGAAAACGTCCTCATCGGGGCCGGGATGGACGGGGTGATGGACACGGTCACCAGGCTCTTCCTCGACCCCGGCGACAGGACCGTCATCTACACCCCCACCTTCAGCTACTACGAGATCCTGACGGTGACGGCCGGAGCCGATCCGGTCTTCGTCCGGCGGGGTGAAAACTTCGAGGTGCCGACGGAGGTGCCCGATGGCGTCAAGATCGTCTTCATCTGCTCGCCGAACAACCCCACGGGAGACCTGATCTCAGAAAAAGACCTCAGGGCGATCGTCGAGACGACCGACGGGGTAGTCTTCCTCGACGAGGCCTACGCCGAGTTCAGCGACCAGAACTTCCTCTCCCTCGTCGGGGAGTACGAGAACCTGGTGGTGGGAAGGACCACCTCCAAGGCCTTCGGCCTCGCCGGGATGAGGCTCGGCTACGCCGTCGCCCCCGACTGGATCGCAAAAGAGTACAGGAGGGCGGCCCCCCCCTTCTTCGGCGTGACGACGCCATCGGTGGCGGCGGGGATCGCCGCCCTGGACGACCTCGATTACATGAGGCGGTCTGTCAAGGCCATCCGGGAGGAGAGAGACCGGCTGTGGGGAGCGATCCCCGAGTTTTGCCCCTCGGGCGGAAACTTCCTCTACCTTGAGACGGCAGAGCCCTCGGGGAGGGTGGCGGAGAAGATGCTCCGGCGGGGCGTCATCATCCGGGACTGCTTCTCCTTCCGGGGGGCGGGCGACCACGCCGTCAGGGTGACGGTGGGAACCCCCAGAGAGAACGACCGGTTCCTCGAAGCTTACGGTGAGGTATGCGGATCGCCCTGACCGGGACCCCCGGGACCGGCAAGACGACCGTCGCAAACCTCCTCCCCTTCAGGGTGATCGACATCAACGCCCTGGTGAGGGACGAGGGGCTCTCCCTGGGGACGGATGAGGATCGAGGCTGTCTGATAGCCGACGTCGACTCCCTGGCGAGGCGGGTCGAGGAGCTGGCCCCGGAGGATGACGAGGAGATGGTGATCCTGGAGGGGCACTTCTCCCACCAGCTCGCCAGCGAGGCGATAGTCCTTCGGACCCGACCAGCGGTCCTGAGAGAGCGGCTCGCCCGAAGAGGGTACCCCGAGAAGAAGATCAAGGAGAACCTGGAGGCGGAATTCCTGGACGTGATCCTGGTGGAGGCGACGGAGTGGTGCGAAAGGGCGAGCGAGATCGACACCACCCGGCGTTCTCCGGAGGAGGTGGCTGAGCTGGTGGTGGGGATACTGCGCCGGGAGATCGAGATGCCTCCGGGAAAGATCGACTGGACTGGAGAGATGGAGTTTGACCCTTGACGACCTGAGATCGAAGTTCCTGATCGTGACGGAGCCCCTCGCGGCGATGGCAGAGAGGGCCGGGGCATCTCCCAACCTGATCTCCCTCCTCTCTCTCTTCTTCGCCCTGGCCGCAGGGGGGTTCTACTATCTCTCGGCCGGGGACGCCGCCCTCCTCGGCCTGGCAGCCCTGATGGTCCTCTTGAACTCGGCCTTCGACGCCGTCGACGGAGCCCTCGCCCGGAGGACGGGGCGGGCGGAGCCGAAGGGCGACTTCCTCGACCACGTCATCGATAGGTACGCGGACATGGCGATCCTGGTGGGGATAGTCCTGGCGGGCTACGTCTCAGAGGCGGTGGGGATCTTCGCCGTGATGGGGGTCCTCCTCACCAGCTACCTCGGGACCCAGGCCCAGGCCCTGAGGCTCGGCCGCCTCTACGGAGGGATCATGGGCCGGGCCGACCGCCTGACCCTGATCCTCGTTGCCACCGTCGCCAACGCCCTCTTTCCAGAAGACCTGGCGGGCCTCTCGATCCTGGGGTGGGCGATGATCCTGATCACGCTGGCGAGCCACGTCACCGCCCTCCAGAGGATCTTCCTCATCTGGAGGCGGCTTTAGTTCTCGTCTTCGGGAGGTTCTCCCTCAGGCCTTCTAGCTTCGCAGGCGGAGGATCTCTGTCATCTTCCCGAGGTGCCAGGCGATCTCTTCCATAAATTTCAGAAAATCGGCCTCGATCTCCGTTTCTCGTCCCAAAACCAAAAGGCCTCTTCGTTCTTCGTTGCAAAAGGGCGTCGAAGCCCAGAATGCCGGGCGATCTCCCTCGACCGCCATCTTCGTCCCGGCCTTCTTCAGAAGCTCCTCGGCGTCCACCTGGTCGGCAAAGCTCATCAGAACCTCCAGGGGCCCCTCCAGGGCTCTCAGGACCAGCTTTCCATCTTCCAGGAGAAATACGCCCCCCACATCAAACCCCTTCAGCCCGGCCATCAGCTCGGAGAGCGCCTCTCTCATGAGCTCCTCCTCATTCCCCCGAAAGTCGATGGCCTTGAGGGCGAGGGAGTAGAGGATCGAGAGCCTGATGTTTCCCATCAAGAGGTCCTTTTCTCCCTCCTTCCTCTCGGTTATGTCCACCAGGCTTCCGAGAACCCACCTCTCCTCCTGATAGTCCAGGGGCACGATCCTCGCTTCGACCCATCTTTTGGACCCATCCTTCCTGACGATCCTGAACTCGTGGACGATCGACCTTCTCGGGCCGACATCTTTAGCGGCCCCCTCCACGCACTCGAAGGACTCGGGGTCGGCGAGGCTCCAGAAGTGCTCGCCCATCAGGTCCTCCTTTTCGCAGCCGAAGATCTCTCCGAACTTGGAGTTGACCATCTTGAAGCAGCCGTCCTGGAGGACGTATATCCCCGTGGGCGAGTTATCCAGGATGTATCGCGAGACCGTCTCGGACCGCTCCACGTCCCTCTTCATCCTCCGCTCCTCTGACCGAAACCTCGCCTCGGCGATCAGCGCCTCGAAGATGGTGGGGAGGCTCCTCAGGCTGTCGACGCTCTTTATAACGAAGCTGGTGGCGAACTTCTCGTAGGCCACCACCTGCAGCTCCTCCGTCCCCCGTCCCGTCACCATGACCACGGGGACGTCCTGGTCGGCCCTCCGGATCTCCTCCAGGACGTCGATGCCGCTTATGCCGGGGAGGGCAAAGTCCACCGAGACCAGGTCGTATCGGGTCTTTGAAGCCTTATCGAGCCCCTCCTCTCCTGATGTGGCGATGTCAGCGAAGAACTCGTCGTGCTTTGAAAACCCGAGGAGGATCAGCTCGACGTCGTTGGGGTCGTCCTCAATGATCAGGATTCGGTAAGGGTTCGTCATGGATTCCCGCCCTTCGTCTCGTCTCCCAAATATTCAATCTCCTTCGATTAGTATCTTCCCTTTCTCGATTCTCAAAGGGTGGTGAGGTCGGCGGGGATAGAGTTATCTATTCCTCAAGACAACCGGCTTCTCATACCGGATTGGGGGCATCGTAACGAAAAAGTCCTGGCTTTTGATCCTCTTCTTTCTCTTCCATCTCGGCCTCTCCGAGGTCCATGCCGAGACCCTGGTCGTCGACCTGAGCGGGGGCGGGGAGTTTTCGACCATAAGGAAGGCCGTCAATGCTGCAAAACCCGGCGACGAGATCCTGGTCCGTCCCGGATACTTCAAGGAGGGGGAGATCCCCGTCCGCCAACAGGTCGCCATCGTCGGGGTCCCGGGCTCGGTGACCCTCGAGGGGGGGTTTGTGGTGGAGGCGTCCGGCTTCTCCATCTCTGGCTTCGATATCAGGGGCTTTGGGAGGGGGGTCGGCGTCGAGCTGAAATCTCCCGGAAACACCATCGAGGGCTGCACCATAATGAACTTCTCGACGGGGGTTCTCTCCGAATCTTCGAACAACCTCATCCTCGGCTCGGCCATCGAGGGGTGCTCCGTCGGGGTCCGGCTCATGGACGGATCCGACGATGCCGTCATCGAATCAGAGATCAGGGCCGTCCTCGGCGCTGAGGTGGTGGAGTCCCGGGGCTTCTCCATCTCCAACTGCACCATATCCGGCGTTTCTATCGCGAACTCCACGGGGGGCACCGTCAACGGCTCCGTCTTCGTCGCCGAGACGGGGGTCGAGATCTCCAACTCCGACGGCAACGTGATCGTAGGAAACAACTTATCCTCTCCCGAGAGGGGGATAGTGGTCCGAGGATCGAAGAATAACCAGATCCTGGATAACGCCGTCTTGCGAGCTCGGGCCGGGGGCATCATCCTCATGGGCTCCGAGAACAGCTCGGTCGTCAACAATTCGGCCCGGGAATGCAACATCGGGATCATTCTGAAGGACTCTTTTTATAACCGGATAGAGAAGAACCTCCTGGCCGAAAGCCAGGGCGCTGGAGTCCGGCTGGAGGGATCGAAAAATAACGAGATCTCAGGAAACCTCTTCATCGATAACGTCGGAGGTCTGATCTTGAAATCGGGTTCCATCGAGAACTCCATCGAAGATAACCAGCTTCTCCGAAACGAATTGGGTCTATCCATCCTGGGATCGGGAGGGAACGTCCTTCGGGGGAACCGGATGGACCTGAACAGGCACGCCGTCAGGGTCGATCGGGAAAACCTCTCGACACCCGACGACGTCCCCTTCCGCCAGGACTTCGACTCCTCCAACTCCGTCGATGGACGGCCCGTCTGCTACCTCGTCGACGGTCGGGACCTGGCGCTCGTGGGAGAATGCGGCCTCCTCGCCCTGGTGGGGTGCGAGAACGTCACCGCCGAGGATCTATCCATCTCCAACAATAGCGTTGGCGCCCTCATCGTCAACTCGACGGATTGCCTGGCCAGAAACGTCACCCTCTACGGAAACGAGGCCGGAGTCCGGATGCTGAACGCCGCCGACTGCAGGATCGAGGAGAGCCGAGCCGATAACTGCACCTCCGGCTTTTTGGTCGAGGGAGGTGCCAGAGCCGATCTCCTCGGCTGCACCGCCCTCGGCTCTTCCGACTTGGGGTTTGATATCGTGGACTCGGAGGGGGCGGTCCTTAGGGGTCTTGAGGCCTCGGAGGGCGGGGTTGGCATATCGCTTCTCAACTCTTCGAGCTGCATGATCCTTTCGTCCACGGTGACGCGAAACGATGAGGAGGGGATAAGGCTGATGAGATCTCCGAAATGCGTCCTGAACCAGAACAGGGCCTCCGAGAACCGGCGGGGGATAAGCGCTTCGGGCTCAGAGGGGGCGACGGTGATCAGAAACGACCTCTCCTCCAACCGGGAGGCGGGGATCGCCCTCGACCAGCTCTCGATGGCCACGGTCTCGGGGAACGCGGCCATCGGAAACGGGGACGGCGTCTTCCTCCAGTCCGTCTCCGGCGCGAAGATCGAGGGGAACAACCTGAGCAAGAACAGCCGCTACGGCCTGAGGATGAGCTACTCTCGGGACGGGAAGGTCGTCGGAAACTCCTTCGTCCAGAACGGGCTTGGAGGAGCGAGCCTGATCGACTGCACCGGCTGCTCGGTATACCACAACAACTTCATCGAGAACGGGGATTCGATGATGCCCCAGAACGCCGTCGACAACGGGGATAACGCCTGGGACGGGGGGCCAGAACTGGGCGGAAACTACTGGAGCGATTTCGCCGTCGCCGGAACCCCGGGGTCGTGTCCCAAGAAGGTCCCCGCGAAGGGGACGGACAGGTACCCCTTTGGAGACCCCGACGGATGGAAGTAGCTTTGCAAAAAGGAGATGATGAGACGACGCAAGAGATCGACGATCTGGACATCGCCCTCATCAGGGCCGCCCAGGAGGGGATAAAGATCTCCCCAAGGCCTTACCAGGCTCTGGGGGAGACGCTATCCATCGGCGAGGAGGAGGTGTTGGAGAGGCTGAGCCGCCTCCGTGAGGAGGAGGTGATCAGGAGGTTTGCTGCCACCATAGGTCACAGGGCCCTGGGGATCGTGGCCAACGCCATGATAGTCTGGAGCGTACCAGAAGAGGACGTGGAGAGGGTCGGAGGGATCATGGCCTCCTTCGACGAGGTGACCCACTGCTACGAGCGCCCCTCGACTGCTAAATGGCCCTACAACCTATATTCCGTCGTCCACTCCTCCTCTCGGAACGAGTGCCGGAAGGTCGCCGCCGAGATATCCCGCAAGACCGGAGTCGACGACTACCAGGTCCTCTTCAGCGAGAGGGAGTTCAAGAAGACGGGGGCCCGGATCTGAAGGGCCACCTCCCCCTCCTCCTGGATCTGTCGGGCCGAAAGGTCGTGATCTTCGGCGGCGGGGCGGTCGGCGAGAGGAAGGCGCGGCTCTTCTCGCAGCACGCACGGGTGACGGTGGCAAGCCAGGACTTCTCCCCCGGCCTCATCGAGATGGCGAAAGATGGATCGATCGAGCTATTCAGGGCCAGCCTCCCTTCCGGTGCCGACGACCTTCTCCGGGACGCCTTCATCGCGATCCCCGCCACCAGCGATCCGGACCTGAACATCGAGCTCGATGAGAGGGCGAAGGGGTTGGGGGTCCTGGTGAACAGGGTCGACGGCGTCGGCGAGGTGGTCGTCCCCTCGGTGATCAAAAGGGATCCCGTACTCGTCGCCATATCTACCTTTGGGGAGAGCCCGGCGCTCTCCAAGCTTCTCCGCGAAAGGATTGAAGAGGTCCTGGGCGAGGGGTACGCCGATATGGCCCGCATCCTCGGGGAGATGAGGGGGGTCCTGAAGGAGCGGGTACCGGAGCAGGCCGAGAGGAGGAGGATCCTCCTGGAGATCATCTCAGACGAGGGGGTATGGAGGCTCCTCCCCGAGTCCTACGAAAAGGCCTATAAGAGGGCCGGAGAACATCTCCCCCTCAATGAGCGAGATAGCCTCGATGCTGGTGACCCATCGGAAGGCGAAGATCGACGATATTGAGCGGGCCTGGCACGGCGACCTGGAGACGCTTCTATCCTGGATATCGTCCCACGAGCTGGTGGAGGAGTGCGCCGTCCTCAAGACCTGCAACCGGGTCGAGATCTACGTCGTATCGCCGCGGGGGGAGAAGGTCCTCTTCGAGCTGGCCAAGAAGGCCCGGGTATCATCGCGCATCATCGATTTTCAGGATCACGACGAGTCTCTTTTGCACCTTCTCCGTCTCGCCTCGGGGCTGGAGTCGATGATCATCGGCGAGGACCAGATCCTAGGCCAGATGAAAGAGCTCTACTCGATGGCGAAGGAGGCTGGCACCACCGGCTGGACCCTGGACGTAGCCTTCAAGAAGGCGATCTCGGTCGGAAAGCGGGTCCGTCGCGAGACTCGGATCAACGAGAGGTCGATCTCCGTCGGCTCTGCCGCCGTCGACCTCGCCGAGGAGATCCTGGGAAGCCTGGAGGGGAAGTCGGTCCTGGTGATCGGGGCCGGGGATACGGGGACGTTGATCTCGAAGGCCCTCCTCTCAAGGAACATAGGCGAGCTCTTCGTCACCAACAGGACCTTCGGCCGGGCCCTCTCCCTCGCCGCCGGCCTTGGGGCCGAGGCCGTCCCCTTCGATCGGATGAAGGAGATGATCGGGACCTCGGACCTGGTGATCAGCGCCACCTCCGCCCCCCACTACATCTTGAGGCGGGACGACCTGGAGGAGGTGATGGCGCGGAGGACGAAGGGGACGCTGCTGATGATCGATATCGCGAACCCCCGGGACATCGCCGAGGATGTAGGCGAGATCCCCGGCGTCGAGCTCCGCAATATCGACGCCCTCCGGGAGATCAGCGCCGAGAACATGAGGCTGCGGATGGCCGAGATGGAGCGGGCTGAATTGATCATCGCCGAGGAGCTGGCCCTCCTCAAGGCGAAGTACAAGAGAAAGAGGGCCGAGGAGCTTTTGGGGATGATCTACTTCCAGGCCGAGGAGATCAAGGCCCAGGAGTGCATGAAGGCGATGAACAAGCTCGGGGCCCGCCATACGTTGGGGGAGGTCGAGGAGAGGGTTCTGATGGACATGAGCCACTCCATCGTGAACAAGATCTTCGCCGAGCCGACGAAGGTTCTCCGAAAGGCGGCGGAGCGGGGGGACGAGGAATGTCTGAGGTTTGTCGAAGAGCTATTCGGGCTGGAGGCAGAAGATGAGAAGGATGCGTAGGCTTCGTAAACCGGGGATAAGAAGGATGGTCGCCGAGACGAAGGTCTCGGTGGACGACCTGATCATGCCCCTCTTCGTGGACGAGCGGCTGGCTGCGCCGATGGAGATCGGGTCGATGCCGGGCCAATCGAGGCACTCCATCGAGAGCCTCGCGAGAGAGGTCGAGGAGCTGGAGGAGCTGGGGGTTCCGGCGGTGATCCTCTTCGGCCTTCCCAAAGAAAAAGACGAAATGGGCTCAGGAGCCTGGGACCCCGCGGGGGTCGTCCAAAAAGCCGCCGAGCGGATCAAGGAGACGACGTCGAAGGTCGTCGTCATCGCGGACCTCTGCCTCTGCGAGTACACCAGCCACGGCCACTGCGGCGTCATTCGAGACCAGGAGGTCTTAAACGACGAGACCCTCCCCCTGCTGGGAAAGACCGCCGTCTCCCAGGCGAGGGCGGGGGCGGACGTCGTCGCCCCCAGCGGGATGATGGACCACATGGTGGCCGCCATTCGGGCCGCCCTGGACGATGAGGGGTTCTGTGACACGCCGATCCTCTCTTACGCCGCCAAGTACGCCTCGTCCTTCTACGGCCCCTTCAGGGAGGCTGCGGAGTCGGGGTACGCCTTCGGCGACCGGTCCGGCTACCAGATGGACCCCGCCAACGCTTTAGAGGCGCTGTGGGAGGTGAGGCTCGACATCGAGGAGGGGGCGGATATGGTGATGGTGAAGCCCGCGATGCCCTACCTCGACGTCCTCCGGATGGTGAAGGACGAGTTCGGGATGCCGACAGCCGCCTTCCAGGTCTCCGGCGAGTACTCGATGATCATGGCCGCGGCGGAGCGGGGCTGGATCGACGGCGAAAAAGCGATGCTGGAGGCGCTGACGTCGATCAAGCGGGCCGGGGCGGACATGATACTGACGTACTACGCGAAGGAGTTTGCGAAGAAGCCGAACGAGTGAGCGAGGAGTCTCGGTCCGAAGATGTGCGAAGATGTGGTGGTAATCGAGCCCTCCGATTTTGGGCGGGACCTGGAGGGTCTGGTTCCAATGGCCGCTTTAAATTTTGCCCAGGCCGAAGGGCAGAGGGCGATTCCAGCCATCGCCAAAAATCCGGATCTTCTTCTGGCGATCGAGAGGGCGGTCAGGCAGGTTCCCACCCGGCATCAGCTCTTCCTCGGCGACAGCAGGTTCATGGATGAGGTGCCAGACGAGAGCGTCCATCTGGCGGTCACCTCACCGCCTTACTGGACCCTCAAGGAGTACCCCGCCAAAGAGGGGCAGCTCGGCTCCGTCGAAGACTACGAGGAGTTTCTCGAGGAGCTGGACAAGGTCTGGCGGAACGTCTTCCGGGTTCTCGTCCCCGGCGGCCGCCTGGTGGTTGTCGTCGGGGACGTATGCCTTCCGAGGCGCTGCTTTGGACGACATGTGGTCTATCCCCTCCACGCCAGCATCCAGGAGAGGTGCAGGAAGATCGGCTTTGACAACCTCGCGCCGATAATCTGGTACAAGATCGCGAACGCCAGATTCGAGTCGAACAACGGATCGAAGTTTTTGGGCAAGCCATATGAGCCGAACGCCATCGTCAAAAACGACATAGAGTATATAT
>CAZHAO010000040.1:0-12364 GCA_964530375.1 uncultured Methanotrichaceae archaeon | reverse complement strand
ACATGCATATTGCTATTGAGTTATTAGTAATTAAAGTTTGGTTTTAGACTATAATTACTTTCGGATCTACCATCAACGGGGGTCATTTATGAGGATATTTGAAGCCCTTCTGCTGGCAATAATAGCGATTCTGGCGTCGTCAAGCTCCGGTCTGGGAGCTGACGACGAATCTGACGATATATCGACTCTGACCGTCTCGGGGACGGGCAAAGCGACCGCCGACGCCGACATGGTGACTATAGTCCTGGGGGTTCAGACGAGAGACGAGAGCGCGGCGGTGGCCGTCGCCGAGAACGGACGGATGATGGCCGACTCCATCGAGGCCCTGAAGGCGGCTGGGGTCTCCGAGGACGAGATCAAGACATCGCAGTTCTCGATCTATCCCACTCGGGACTGGATAGACGGCGAGCTCTCCGACGAGGTCGTCTTCGAGGCATCAAACCAGGTCACCGTGGCCCAGAACCTCACCGATGAGGTGGACGTGGGCGCGGTCATCGACGCCGCCGTCGGCGCGGGTGCGAACAGCGTCGAGAGCGTCACCTTCGGCCTCCGGGACCCGACTTCGGTCCAGGAGGGGGCCCTGGAGGAGGCCGTCAATGATGCCACGGGGAAGGCCGAGGTGATCTCCGAGGCCGCCGGGGTGAATCTTGGTCGGATCGTCTCGATCTCCGAGAGCGGAGCCTCGCCCGTGCCGATGGCTGAGAGCAGGGTCTATCTCGCCGCCGACGCGGGGGCGGCGACGCCGATAGTTCCCGGAGACGTGGAGGTGACGGCGACCGTAACCATCACCTACGAGATCGAAGACGAAGTCGACGATCCTGCCTGAGACAAAGGGGCAGGTCCGCCCTGGGGGATCATCTCTCCCGAATTCTCCTCATTTTTATGGCCTGATCAAACTATTAATACATTGAAGGACGAAATCTCCCCTCATGAAGAGAATCCTCTTTCCAGGCCTCGTCGCGGGGGTTCTGATGCTCGGCGTATCCTTAGTCTTGGGCCTCGTCTCCTCGGCGATCTTTCCTGATTCCATGGCCAAGTACTCTTCTTCGGGGTCCCCGGAATGCTGATGACCATCAGCACCTTCCAGGTCTCGCCGTTTCTGGTGGGGACGTGGACGGTCAGCGTCCTGTCTCAGGACCCGGCGGCAGGGGCGGCCATCAGTCGCATGGTAAAGTAAGTCGGCGACTGGTTACAAATCACCGAAGACTAAATACAAAGCTGATGAACCTATTCAGTCAAACTGGAGGCGCGCCCAGCAGCAGAGCTACAGGGTACTTGAATAAAATAATTTTTCCAATCCACATTTCATAGATCGTTAATAGAAAGCTAATATGAAGATGGTAAGAAGATTGGATGCTCGCAGCTCAATCCTTTATCTCTCTATAAAATAATCTCTTTACGATCTCCGCAACGAATAGATAAGATATAACTATTAGTAAAATTATCAAGATAAATTTAATGGAGATCGATGAGAATCCGAAGATCTCTGCTAGAGGCGTATATGGAACGATGAGCGCCAATAAACATGAAAGAGGAGTCGCAAAAAGCAGATAAATGCTGGGAGAAGAGCGGAAGAAAGGCCTTCGGGTGCGAATGACGAGCACTACGACCGATGCTGAAACCACCGATTCCATGAACCAGCCCGTCCTGAATTGGTCCATAGAAGCCTGCAACAGAAAAAGGAGCGCACCGAAGGTCAAGAAGTCGAAGAACGAACTCAATAGACCGAAAACCATCATGAATCTCCTGATGAATCCAATCGACCATCGCATTGGATGTGATACCAGTTCGGGATCGACCCTGTCCCCAGCAATGGTCGTCTCTGGTAAGTCGGTCAAGAAGTTTGTGAGCAGGACCTGGGTGGGAAGAAGGGGAAGGAAGGGAAGGAACAATGATAGCAAAGCCATGCTGAACATGTTCCCGAAATTGGCAGACGTTGCCATGAAGATGTACTTCATGGTGTTGGAGAACGTCTTCCTCCCTTCAATGACGCCTTTTGTGAGGACGCTGAGGTCTTTTTCCAGAAGAACTATATCTGCGGCCTCTTTTGCAACATCCGCTGCGCTTTGCATAGACACTCCAATGTCGGCAGCGTAAAGGGCTGATGCGTCATTTATGCCATCGCCCATATAACCCACAACATCTCCCGTCTTGCGGAGGGCCAAAATAAGTCTCTCCTTCTGGTTAGGCTCCACCTCAGCAAAGATATTGACCTCTTGAACAAGTCTTTGGAGGGCCTCGTCGCTTTCCCGTCCTATTTCTCTGCCAGTCAAGATTCTATCACCGAGGAGGCCCAACTTCTTGCTGATACTGGTCGCTGCAAGCCGATTGTCTCCAGTGATAATTTTTAGCTTAATTCCCAACTGGTTCAAGTCGCTAATCGTCTCAACGATCCCATCTTTGAGGGGATCGAAGAAGACAAGGAATCCCAAGAAGGTCATCTCATTTTCGTCTCGTGCATGGATGACGTCGGTTTCAACAGCCTTTTTAGCCAGGCCCAAAACTCGGAAGCCTTCGCCGCCGAGCTCTTGAAATCGGGCATCTATCTGGTCCTTTACCGACGAAATATCTACAACTTCCTGGGCAAATGCAGCGGATGTACAGATATCCAGGATATCGACCAAGGCACCTTTGGTCACGATAATGTGCTCGTCCCCATTTGATATCAGAATGCTGAGGCGCTTGCGAATGAAATCATATGGAACTTCATCTAATTTTTTAAAGCTAGATACATCGAGTTTGCGATAACTCAGAATGGCTTTGTCGATAGGGTTGGAAAAGCATGTCTCGAAGAAGGCGTTGATATAGGCCAAAAGAAAAACCTCTTCCCTCTCTTTACCTTCTAGATCCTGAACGGAGTGCAGCCTCACTGTACCTTCCGTTAGGGTCCCCGTCTTGTCGGTGCATAGAATGTCCATGCTCCCAAAATTCTCTATCGAGTTCAGACGTTTCACTATGACCTTGTGAGATGCCATTTCCCTGGCACCGTGGGCCAGGTTAATGCTGATGATGGCAGGAAGAAGCTGGGGTGTCAAGCCGACAGCAAGGGCCAAGGAAAATAGAAAAGAGTCCGCTATGGGACGGGCGAGATAGACGTTTATGGCAAAAATAATCACTACCAGTAACATCGTTATCTCAAGAAGCAGGTAGCCAAAGTGCTTGACCCCCCGTTCAAAATCCGTCTCTGGTTTCTGGAGCTTCAGTCGCTGTGATACGTGACCGAACTCGGTATCCTTTCCCGTATGGATGACCAACGCCTTGGCTGCACCACTGACTACACTTGTTCCCATAAATAGGCTATTAATCCGTTTGCTCAGTGGCGTATCTCGATCCAAATCTTTTGGCATTTTCTCAGCCGGATAAGTCTCCCCGGTAAGTGTCGCCTCGTTGACGAAGAGATCTTTGGATTGAAGTATTCGCGAGTCTCCTGGGACGATATCTCCCGCCCTCAGCTCTATGATGTCTCCGGGTACGACATGCTCCACGAAAACATCCTTCAGCGTTCCGCTCCTGAGAACGGAGGATCTGATCTTGATCATGGCCAGCAACCTGGCTACCGCGTCTGAGGCGTTCCTCTCCTGCCAAAAACCCAGCAGACCGCTTAAAAAAATTATGACTAAAATTATCAACGCATCAGTCATTTGATGAAGATAATAGGAAAGGCCAGCAGCAATTATCAGCAATACAATTATGGGGCTATTGAACTGAGCCAGCAGCAAAAGGATCGGATAAGACTTTCGGCGGGGCTTGAGAAGATTAGCGCCGTATCGCCTGAGCCGTCTTTCAGCCTCATTTTCATCCAGCCCCATCTCCTTCGTATCGAGCAATCTGAGCAGCTCATCAGATGGGATGGACCAGAAAGCGGAAAGATCATGGCTCACATGATCTTATTCCATCTCTTGAGAGATAACTCTTCCTAAGATATTAACCGCATTTCGATATCGTTCACGGATCCGCTTATGCGATCCAAAGTATTAAGATGTTCCAGAGAATTAAAGTTTCATGTGGCAAAGACGAGGTGGCTCTTCTGGATTTTAATAGCAGCATTTTTATGGCTGATGGTCAGTCATATGACGGAATTTGAAGCTGTTGCTCAGCCGCTTATTCAAGGGAAGCCCGAGTGGATACTGTTAGCAGCAATGTTGCAGGTTCTTTATTATGGTCTATTTGCAGCCATATTTGAGTCGGCCTTCTACACAGTGGAGATAAGAAGCAGTATTTTTAACCTCATTTCGATCACCTTGGGAGCGCTATTCATCAACGTGATCGCACCTTCTTGGGGGATGGCCGGAGCGGCCTTGTATGTCGATGATGCGTCTCATCGAGGAGAATCGCCTGCGAGGGCGGCAGCAGGAACGTTGCTTGCTCAGGCAGCAGATTTCAGCGCCTTTGCTATAGTCCTTGCCAGCGGCGCAGTCTACCTTTTCGTTCGAAACAGACTCGAAAACTACGAGATCGTCGGGACAGCTATATTATTTATTATATTATGTAGTCTAAATTTTGCACTGATCCTGGGATTGGTGCGTCCATTACTGCTTATGAAGGGTCTAAAATTAGCACAGCATGGCATAAACCTCTTGGCCAGAAAGATCAACAGAGATCCCTTTTTATCCGACGACTGGGCGGCAAAAAACGCTGCAGACTTTTCCAACGCGGCCAGAGCCATCAGAACTCACCCAAAAAGGTTGGCATTGACCCTAGGTATCGCCCTAGCTGCCCATCTGACCAATATCATCAGCCTATATACATTATTTCTGGCTTTTGATCAGCAGATTGGATTTGGACCTTTGGTGGCAGGCTATGCCATGGGCATCCTCTTCTGGAACGTCTCTCCAGTGCCTCAGGGGATAGGCGTGGTTGAAGGCGTCATGGCCCTGGTATACACGTCTCTGGGAATTAACGGATTTAAAGCTGCGCTGATCGTCCTCGCCTTTCGAGGGCTGAACTTCTGGCTGCCCATGCTGCTGGGCTTTGCCCTGATCAGGCGAGTAAATATTCTGAAACAAAAGCAGGGAACCTGATATCATCATGTTAGCGCTCGATATCACCCAGGCTGCTTTGGGCAGATCTCTCTTCGATGGTCCTTCCATCGCCGAATAGGCAAGCTCAACTAGGCGTCCAGGATTCGGCGATCCAAGCCTTTCGGAGGAGGAGTGAAAATAGCTCTGGGCCATCCCCGGCAGCAGAGCTGCGGGCATTCGATAAAAAAAAAAGTCGAATCGCGGGACGCTCATCCCGCGTCGTAGTAGCAGACCTCGTCGACGTCCAGTACCGTCGGAGACCCGAGCCTGAAGCTCTTGACGCCCCTCACCCGGCCGTGGCCCACCATCGCGAGCTGGACCCTCGCCGCCTGGGCCTCCCTCTCCTCGTAGAAGTCGGCCCCGGCCTGGACCATCTTGTGGGTCACCACCTGAATCTCTCGGATCCGAGTCAGCATCCCGCCGGTCCCGGGAATGATGTCCGGGCCGCTCGCCTCGGTCAGGAATATGACGTCTCCTGGGCTGAGGTGAAGGAGCGCCAGGAAGTTGTGAGGGCTCCTGATCTCCAGGGTCCTGATCCCGTTGGCCACAAGCTCCCTGATCACCTGTCTTGATATCCCCGTAAGTGCAACGCATTCCATAGCCATCGCCATCACCCGTACATAGGGAACTGGAGCTCTTTTCTGCCCGGAACCTCTTCGGCGGAGGTGCTCTTCACCTGCTCTGCGAGCTTCTGCATCTGAAGCTCGATCTCCTCCGCCCTATCCTCCAGCTCCGCGGTGTCGACTTCAAGGCCGTAGAGGGCGTTGAGCATCTTGACGGTGAAGACCGCAGCCCGAGGGTCGGGAGCCATGCTGTGGGTCTCCCCCAGGAGGCATATCGCCGGCATCTTTCTGAGGAGACACTCGTTCATGACGGACCCCGATATCCCAGAGATCGTCCCGAACTCGAATACCTCCACCTTATCCTTTATCCTCTCCAGCAACTCCTCGGTGGTGGCGGCGCCGAAGACCCGCTGCTCCTCGCCCATCACCGTTATCCCGGCAAGGCAGACCATCTCCTTCGCCCCGATCGACTCGACCCAGGATACGACCCCCCGGGCGACGTCGTAAGAGGCTGCTGGGTGGACAGGAATGTCCGAGCTTATCACCACCACCCCAAGCTCCGGCTTCTCGTATATCCTCACGGGCATGTGGGCGAC
This sequence comes from uncultured Methanotrichaceae archaeon, assembly GCA_964530375.1. Lineage (GTDB taxonomy): Archaea > Halobacteriota > Methanosarcinia > Methanotrichales > Methanotrichaceae > Methanocrinis. Next base: position 6,184 of record CAZHAO010000040.1, on the reverse strand, counting down.
CCCGCCCAACAGGACCGATAGCGGCGGGAAGAACCTAGAATCTATGGCGCCGATATAGTTCATATCGAGCTTGTTGATGACGTATTGGCTTGCAATATTTCCGATCAGCCCGATCCCCGGAAACCCCTCGATGACCACCGGGTTTTGGGTTTTGGGCCTCTCGGCTCTGACCTGGACTTCGTCAGTCATGAAAATATCTTTTCCCTCTGATGACTGATAAGATCATCGCTCGCCGTCCTTCAAATCGAGGCATAACTTGCTGCAACAACTTATTAATTCCATCAACGCCAAACGTAACCTGCAATCTTCGAGATGGTGGGATCCTATGGGACTCGAACACGTCGAGGGTGAGAACCGGGGGAAGGTGACGCTCTACGCCCTCAGCACCTGCGTCTGGTGCAAGAAGACCAAAAAGCTCCTCGCAGACCTGGGGGTGGAGTACAGCTACGTCTACGTCGATCTTCTGAAGGGGGACGAGCGAAAGAGAGCACTCGAAGATGTGAAGCGGCACAATCCGAACACATCATTTCCCACCACGGTAATCGAAGAAGACAGGTGCATCGTCGGGTACAAGGAGAAAGAGATAAAGGAGGCGCTGGGACTATGACCGATTTTGAGCCGTCTATCGAGGAGGTGGAGACCCTCTTCGAGCAGCTGGACCGGGAGGCGGAGGAGATGGGCTACCACCTGAACCGGGACCTGGACTTCACCAAAGACCTGGTCTCTGGCCTGCTGGTGAACGAGAAGCGCTACGGCTACCATTCCTGCCCCTGCAGGCTCGCCTCCGGAGATCGAGATGAAGATCTGGACATTATATGCCCCTGCGACTACCGGGACCAGGATCTGAACGATTATGGGGCCTGCTACTGCGCCCTCTACGTCTCCCACGAGGTTTTGGCGGGCGAGCGGGAGGTGGGGCCCGTCCCCGAAAGAAGGCCGTCTCCGGAGAAGCGGGAGAGGGCGAGCCGTCCCCTCTCCGCACCCTCGGGAGAGTCCTTCTCCTCCCTTTCGTACCCGGTCTGGAGGTGCAAAGTCTGCGGGTACCTCTGCGCAAGAGAAGAGCCTCCAGGGGTCTGCCCCATATGCAAGGCCGGGATGGAGCGGTTTGAGCGATTCATCTGAAAGGATTATCTGAATCTGCAGGACGACCGAACGATGACTATGGCTGAAGAGGACCAGAAGAAGGAGACGAAGGCCGACCTCAAGATTTCGGGGATGATGTGCGCCACCTGCGCCTCCACCGTGGAGGACGCCCTGAAGGGGGTGGATGGGGTCGCCGGGGCCAGGGTGAACCTGGGGACAGAGACCGCCTCCGTCGAGTACGATCCGTCGAAGACGAAGCTAGCAGACCTGGAGAGGGCCGTGGTGGAGGCGGGGTACGGCGTCGTCAACGAGAGGGTCGCCCTGAAGATCGGCGGCATGATGTGCGCCTCCTGCGTCTCCGCCGTGGGGGACGCCATAGGAGATGTGGATGGCGTTCTGGACGTCAGCGTCAACCTCTCGTCTGAGAAGGCCTACGTCACCTACAACCCGAAGGTCGCCTCCGTCTCCGATATGAGGGCGGCGATCGAGGCGGCGGGATACCAGTACAGCGGCGTGGTGGGCGAAGAGAGCGAGGATAGCGAGAAAAGGGAGCGAGAGGCCCGGGAGAGGGACCTTCGAGATAAGAAGCGAAGGATACTGATCGGATTTGCCGCCGGGGCCTTCCTGATGATCCTGGGGATGGCGCCCATCCGCCTGCCGGTTCCGATGCCCTATCTGATGCTCGTCATATCGACGCCGCCCTTCGCGTACCTCTCCGGCCCCATATTCTCGGCAGGGCTCAGGGCCCTCCGCCACAGGAGCCTGACGATGGACGTCATGTACTCCATGGGGATCGGAGTCGCCTTCTTATCGAGCCTTATGGGGACTTTCGGGATCGTTCTGACCCCTCAGTTCATGTTCTACGAGACGGCGGTATTTCTTGCGGCCTTTCTGACCCTGGGAAGATATCTTGAGACGAAGGCCAAGGGGAGGACCTCCGAGGCGATCAAGAAGCTGATGGGGCTGCAGCCAAAGACCGCCGCCGTCGTCCGGGACGGCCAGGAAATGGAGGTGGCGGCCGATGACCTCCTCGCTGGCGACGTGATCCTGGTCCGGCCGGGGGAGAAGGTCCCCGCCGACGGGGTCGTCCTCAGCGGCGAAAGCTACGTCGACGAGTCGATGATCACCGGGGAGCCGATCCCGGCCAAGAAGAAGAAAGGAGACTTTGTCGTCGGCGGAACCCTCAACAAGAACGGAGCCATCAGGTTTCAGGCCTCGAAGGTCGGAAGGGAGACGGCTCTCGCCCAGATCATCGCCCTGGTGGAGGAGGCCCAGGGCTCGAAGCCCTCGATCCAGAGGTTGGCGGACAGAGCCGTCGCCTTCTTCATCCCCGCGGTCCTCGCCATCGCAGCCCTGACATTCATCCTATGGCGCTTCGTCTTCGCGGACATCGCTCCCGGCGATCCGCTCCTCTTCGCCCTCACCGCCACCATATCGGTCCTGGTGGTGGCCTGCCCCTGCGCTCTGGGCCTTGCCAGCCCCACCGCCATCACCGTGGGCCTCGGCCGGGCCGCGGAGCTGGGGGTTCTGGTGAAGAGCGGCGAGGCCCTGGAGGTCTCAGAGAAGCTCGACGCCGTCGTCTTCGACAAGACAGGGACCCTCACCGTTGGAAGGCCCGAGGTGACCGACCTCGTCGGCTTCGGGATCGGCGATAGGGAGCTTCTTCGCATCGCCGCCGGGATCGAGGCCAATTCGGAGCATCCGCTGGCGGAGGCGGTGGTGAGGAGGGCCAGAAGCGAAGGCGTCGCCATCGCCGAGGCAGACTCCTTTGAGGCCCTGGGCGGAAAGGGGGTCATCGCCCGGATCGATGGTGTGGATGCGGCCGTCGGAAATCGGGTCCTTCTCCGGGAGATGGGGATCGAGATCCCTGAAGAGGCCGAAGGGGCCGCCCTCCGCCTCGAGGAGGGGGGAAAGACCGCCCTCCTCGTCGCCCTCGGCGGGAGGGTCGTCGGCGTCGTGGGCATCGCCGACGCCCTCAAGGAGAACTCAAAAGAGGCGGTCGAGAGGCTTCAGGAGATGGGCTTTAGTGTCGTGATGATCACCGGCGACAACCCCTCCACCGCCGGGATCGTGGCAAAAGAGATCGGGATCGAGAGGGTCCTCGCCGAGGTTCTGCCCTCGGATAAGGCCCGGGAGATAAAGAACCTCCAGGATGGGGGGTCCGTCGTCGCCTTCGTCGGGGACGGGATCAACGACGCTCCTGCCCTCGCCCAGGCCGATGTTGGGATCGCCATCGGGAGCGGGACGGACGTCGCCATCGAGAGCGGCGAGATCGTCCTGATCAGAGACGACCTTTTGGACGCGGTGGCGGCGATCGAACTCAGCCGGAAGGTGATGGGGAGGGTGAAGCTGAACCTATTTTGGGCCTTCGCCTACAACTCTGCCCTGATCCCGGTGGCAGCGGGGGTGTTGTACCCTTCATTCGGGATCGTCTTCCGGCCTGAGTTAGCGGGGCTCGCCATGGCCGCGAGCTCCGTGACGGTGGTGAGCCTCTCCCTGATGCTGAAGGGCTACGTGCCCCCCGCGAAGAGGGCGAGGAGCTGAATCGGGAGAAGACGAACGAGGGATACCGAATTGGGGAAGATGAACGAGAGATGACGAAGAGGGGATGACGAACGGGGGAAACCGAAGGATATCCAGGTCGTTTGGAGGTGAAAAATTTGGCTATAGATCCTGTATGCAAAATGACCGTCGAAGAGAAGACGGCGAAGTTCAAGACCGACTACAAGGGCAGGACTTACTTTTTCTGCGCCCCCGGGTGCAAGAAGGCCTTCGAGAAGGAGCCCGAGAAGTACCTGAAAAAGTGATGGCTGGAACCTCGAAAGGCCAGGTGTCAATTCATGAAAAAGTACGACCTGATAGTCGTCGGCTCCGGCGCCGGAATGATCATCGTCTCCAGGGGGATCAGGGCCGGGATGAAGGCGGCCCTGGTGGACCGGGGCCCCATGGGCGGGACCTGTCTCAACAACGGCTGCATCCCCTCGAAGGTTTTGATCTATCCGGCGGACGTGATCAGGGCCCTCGAGGCGGCGAGGGCCGTCGGGGTGGAGGCCTCCGTTGAGAAGATCGACTTCGACCTCATAATGAAGCGGATGCATTCGATCGTCGACGAGGGGAGGCGGGGGATGGAGCGGTCCGCCGAGGGGGCCGAGAACCTGGACTGGTATCGGGGCTGGGGCGAGTTCATAGGCGACCGCGAGATGAAGGTGGGCGACGAGACGATCACCGCCCCTCGGATCTTCATAGCCTCGGGGGCGCGGGCTCTCGTCCCGCCGATCCCGGGCCTCGCAGAGGCGGGCTACATCGACAACGTCTCGGCCATGGAGCTCGCGCGCCCTCCGCGGAGCCTGACGATCCTGGGCGGGGGCTACATCGGATGCGAGTACGGCCACTTCTTCTCGGCGATGGGAACCGAGGTGACGATAATAGGGAGAAGCCGCAGGCTGTTGAGCAACGAGGACCCCGAGGTCTCTGAGATCGTGGAGAGGGGGCTCAGCAAACACGTCAGCGTCAAGACAGGCCACGAGGTGGTGAAGGTGGAGGGTGAGGGCGGAAAGAAGGTGGTATCTGCCAAGGACGTCGAATCCGGCGAGATGAGGGAGTTTCCCGCCGACGAGGTGATGGTGGCCCTGGGGAGGAGGCCGAACACCGACATCCTCAAGCCCGAGAAGACCGGGGTCCAGCTGGACCGCTCCGGCTGGATCGTGGTGGACGACTATCTCGAGACGACGAGGCCTGGGATCTGGGCCATCGGCGATGCCATCGGAAAAGACATGTTCAGGCACGCCGCCAACTATGAGGCCCGCCTCGCCTGGAATAACGCCTTCGGCAAAGAAGGGGAGAAAGAGAAGGAGAAGGTCGACCGCCACGCCGTCCCCCACGCCGTCTTCACCTGCCCGCAAGTAGGCGCCGTGGGGATGACCGAGGCGATGGCAAAGGCCGCGGGATACAAGATCCTGGTGGGGAGGGCGAGGTACGGGGACGTGGCCAAGGGGTACGCCATGGCCGAGGAGGAGAGCCTGGTGAAGGTGGTCGTCAACAGGAAAGACGGCCGGATCTTGGGCTGCTCGATCGTCGGGACCGAGGCGGCAGACCTTGTCCAGCAGGTCGTCTATTTGATGAACGCTGGATATCAGGACTACGGGCCGGTGGCGAGGTCGATGGTGATCCACCCCGCCCTCAGCGAGGTCGTCGGCAGGGCCTTCGCCAACCTGATGCCGCCAAAAGAGGATTTGGCCCCATGAACGAGTTTCTGGCCCTCGCCCTGGAGGAGGCCCGGGCCGGGATAGAGAACGACGACGGCGGCCCCTTCGGCGCCGTCGTCGTCCGAAACGGCGTCGTCATCTCGAAGGCCCACAACGAGGTCCTGAGGCGTAACGACCCCACCGCCCACGCCGAGATCCTGGCGATCCGGGAGGCCTCTGCGATTTTGGGGCGCTACGACCTCTCGACTTGCGAGATCTACTCCACCTCCGAGCCCTGCCCCATGTGCTTTTCCGCCATATTCTGGGCGAGGATCAAGCGGCTCATCTTTGGGACGACGAGGAAGGACGTCGCCGAAATCGGCTTCGACGACTGCCTCATATATCAGGTCATAAGGGGCGAGGCCGAATCGGAGCAGCTGGAGCTGGTGAACCTCGACCGGGAGGGATGCCGGGCGGTTCTGGAGGAGTGGGAGAAGAGGCCGGGGAGGAGGGTATACTGATGAACATGAGATTTTTTTTATAGAATTCACAGCAGCCCTGCTGAGGCGTTCGCCGCCGATCGTTTTATAAAATCTGTACGGGTGGTTTTGATCTTGTCATCGCAAAGGTTTAGAGCGTTGATCTAATCTATAAAGAGAGAAAGAATGCGTATCAATGACTTCAATCATGTCTATGATAGGACCGATTGCTGCTCTGTCAGGACTTATGGCAGCTATAATTCTAGCCTATTCTACCTTAGGTATTTGTTATGATAGATCAAACGGCGGACGCCTTATGGGAGTCAGGGACTCTGATAGAACCAAGCCAATCTCTAGGTGCAGGTTAATACAATATACTTTGAAAAATAGTCAAACAGCGCACCCCGCTGCAAGCAGCGGGGCATGTTCGCGCCGGTC
>CAZHAO010000039.1:3454-12380 GCA_964530375.1 uncultured Methanotrichaceae archaeon | reverse complement strand
AGGGATTATAGCAATCGAAAAGCCCTATTTCACTGGATTTCTAGATTGTGCCCATCTAATGGTAATAGTAGTCGCTTTATTAGTGATTTTAGTTCCAATTATATCAACAGTAATGAGCAACTCTGAAACATCTTATAATCATATTTTTTATTATTATAGTATGATGACACAAACATTTGGAGCCGTAGTAGCAATTATCGCCATGGTCACAACCTCAACTGCAAGAGCTTGCCCTGCAATGAAAACTAAAATTATCCATTTCATGATATTATATATATCTATTATAATACTATCAATAATTGGTATTGCCATCCGAACAGTTCCACCTATTGAACAATATGCGCCAGTTAAAGCATATCAACTCATCCCTCTATTTATTTTTGAGTCCACTTTGCTGCTGGCAATTCCCGCATTTGTATGTTTAATAGCATTGATCAAAGAATTATATACTTCTAAACTCAATAAAGAGAAGTTTTAGGATATATTGATTACACCAGTAGTTTCACCGAACCTCCCATCCACCCTCAGCCCCAGCACCTCCCTCGCCCCGCCGTACACATCCTCCGCGATCAGGGCGCACCCGAGGGCCGCATCGCAGCTCTTCAGCGCCAAAACCTCGCGCCCCAATAGCTCCGAGACCCTGCCCGCGATCCGGGAGGCGGGATCGCCCGCGAGATACAGCGCCGGATTGGCTGCGCCGAGGTCCCGCAGGAGGACGCCCATCGCCGAAAGCTCCATGGCGGCATAGAGCGCGAGCGCCTCAAAGGCCGCCTCCTTCTCTCTATCGGTGCAGCTCTTGAGGGTGAGGCCCCGCTTTCGGAGGATACCCCCCCGGGTGAAGGCCTCGTTGGCGGTCATCTTCCCGGCATCTACATTGCGGATGGCGGCGACGTCCAGGGGGCCGTGCAACAGGCCAGGGGCGAAGATGGGGGCGTCGATGGCCCCGGCTATGCGCCCAGCGGCGACGCCGATGGTGACGACGTTGGAGCTGGCGTCGGATATGATGAAGTCCTCCCGGCCGCCTTTGAATACCTTGTAGGCGAGCCCCACCTTCTCGGGGCTTGCGCCGTGGGAGAAGACCTTCATCCTCGGGTCGATATCGGACCGATCGTGGATCCCGGGCAGGAGGATCGCGGGCCAGCCCGCCGCGAGGACGGCGTCGAAGACGTTAGTCCCGCCGCCGACGTGAAGGCCGGCGCCGTCCTGGCTGATGACGCCCCGGTTCTTGGCGTCCTCGATCCGAACGATCTCGGTTAGGCCGTCCCCCATGGAGTAGCAGAGGGCGAGAAGCTCGACCTTCCCGGCGGAAAGATTGAAGGCCTCCCTTATCCGATCGATGATCTCCGAGGGGGCGAGGCCGCCCGCCTCCTTCCGCGGGATGACGTAACACTTCCCGTCGGAGTTTGCAAACCTGATCGCCCTGGTCCCGTGATCGACGCCGATGAACACCTCAGACCGCCTCCTCCTCCTCCTCTTCCCCCGCCCCCGCCTCTGCTTCCGCCTCCGTCACCATCTCACCATCCAGGATATCCACGATCTCTCTCGCCAGCCTCAGGCTGTCTCTCTCGTCCTTCATCACGGTGTCGAGCCGGACAGACGGCCCCAGGTAGTCGCTTCCGGGGCTCACCACCATCAGGTCGACGCACCCCAGGATGTCTGCGACCCCCTGGTCGGTGACCGGATATCTCCAGGCCCGCATGAAAGCGGCGGCGGGGCCGCTCAGGGGCTTTCCGCCGACGAGGGGGCTTATGGCGACGACCCGGCTCCTCACCCGGCCCTTTCTTTCCCTTTCCCTTTCGCTTTCCCCTTCCCCTTTTCGTTTCCTGCCCATCATCCTCAACTGGTCCCGAACCCCCCTCAGCGCCAGGATCGGCCCGATGCTCGATACGGGGTTGCTCGGCCCGATGAGTACGGGCTCGCCCACCTCAGCCGCCCTCTCCAGGGCCGCTAGAAATTCGAGGCTGGGAAGGGCGTCCTCGATCCCTCTAAATTGGACGGCTTTGACCTCCGGTCGGCCCCCTCGGCCCACCCAAAACTCCTGAAGGTGCATCTCCCCCTCGAGGGTCGATATCATGGTGGAGACGGGATCGTCGGTCATGGGAACGACCTTCTCCTCGACCTTCAGGGAACGGCACAGCCTCTCGGTCGCCTGGCTGAGGGAAAGGCCCTCCCGGAGGAGGTCGGACCGGAATATGTGAACCCCCCGGTCGAGGTCCCCCAGGGCGAGGAGTTCTCGATGGCCCATGCTCTTTAGAAAGTCGTGGGTTTTAAAAGAGTCGTCCTCGATCCCCCACCACTTTTTTCGGTCGATCATCCCCGCCAGGGTGTAGAGGACGGCGTCCAGGTCCGGGGAGACGAGGTTTCCCGAGATCCAGAGGTCGTCGGCGGTGTTGACGACCACCGTCAGATCCGACGGCTGGAGAACCTTCTTCAGCCCCACCAAAAGCTTCGGCGTCCCTGTCCCGCCGCTGAGGACTATCAGGTTTTCCGCCTCCCAAGGCCCCTCGCCGGGTCAGGCGGCGGAGTCGAGGATGATCATCCCCGTCTTGAGGTCCTCGCACTCCTCGGGGGTGAGCTTTGTTGAGACCGCCTTCTCAGAGACGATGGCGCTGTTTCCCAGGGGATCTTCGAGGATGACCGTGAGGGGACCCTCGCCGTCCATCGCCCTCTCGATCCGCTCAAGGATGGCCTCGCCCCGGTGAGCGTTCTCCTCGGCCCCCGCGTCCATGGCCGATTTCGTGGCGAAGACGACGATATCCCGCACCTTCTGGAGGACGCCCTCGACGTTGGATATATAGGCCTCGGAGGCGGGTCCGGGCTCGACGTCGATCCCCAGCTCCGGAAGCCTGATCGTCCCGCTGGTGGACCTGATCACCCTCGCGTTCAGATCCTCGGCCCCCTCGATGGTGATGGAATACCTGACCGGCTCGCCCTGGCTGAGAAGGATGGTGTCCGAGAGCCTGAATCCGCAGCTCTCGCAGACCCCGACGATGATCAGCGCCTCGCCGAAGTGGGGGATATCCTTCGTCTCCCAGTCGAAGGTGATCTCGGCGTTGCAGATGGGGCAGCTGGAGGTGGTAACGGCCTTCAATCCTCGTCCCCCAGAATGTTCTCCCGATCTATCCTCATTTTCTTTGGAACGACTATCACCAGGTTGTCGCCGAGGCCCGCGATGTCGCCTTTCATATCCAGGACGGCGGCCTTCAGCTCGCCGATCGCCTCGTCCAGAAGGTCCTTCTCCCTTCTCAGAGGAGATATGTCCACCAGGACCAGGTTTCCCCTCTGAACCTCCATCTTTATCTCGGGCAGAACCTCCAGGTCGTTCAGCTCCGCCATCCTCACCAGAATCTCCGAGGGGGACCCGGCTGAGACCTCCTCAAACTGCCCCAGGTCTATGTTCACGTAATCATCTTCGCCAGACCTGCCCATCAACTTGTCCAAGATGCCCATATCTCGCCCTCTGCTAAGAGGTATACAGCTCCTCGATTATGATATCTATCTCATATATCCGATCTCACGCCTCGGCGTTCAAAAGCCCAAACCCGGCCCCGCCCATCAGCAGCATGAAGGCCAGAACCGCCAGCGCGAACCCCGCCGGTCGAAGGGGCTCGGGCGCCGCCATCTGGACCAAGATCATGAGCCCGATCATCAGAAAGACGAGTCCGCAGCTTAAGCCTATCTCCAGGGACTTCTTGCTCATACCGCACCAGCTCTGCACTGATCTGAGATATTATTTGCGATCCCGACATCGCGGCAAGGTCAGCCTCTCCTCCGGAGGCCGTCGGGCCCCGCCAGCTTTTCCACGAGGGACCTGGTCATCCTCCCGCACCATCCGAGGTCGATGTACCGAGGGTAGACGGGAAGCCTCTCCCTCAGCTCAAAGCCCGAAAGCAGGGATTCGAGCTCCTCGGGGGTGGGCCATCGCCTCTCGGGGTTGATCCAGTCCGGGGTTACGGGGCTGATCCCGCCCAGGTCATCGGCCCCCGCCTCCACCAGGGGGAGGGGGTCAGAAAGGTTTGGTGGAACCTGGACGGCGACCGACGGCGGAAGGATCAACCTTGCCATCTTCACAGTCTTTGCCAGGGTCTCGGGATCGGGCGGGGAGATGCTGGACATGGCCGTTCCCGGCTTTGGGTCGAAGGGCTGGACTATCACCTCCTGGATGGTGCCGTAAATCTCGTGGATCGTTGTTAAAGCCTGGATCGATCGGACCCGGTCCTCCGCCGTCTCGCCGATGCCCACGAGGATCCCGGTGGTGAAGGGGATCCTTAGCTCTCCTGCCGCCTCGATGGCCGCAAGCCTCAGCTCGGACCTCTTGCCGGGGGAGGATCGGTGAGCCGCCACCTCGGCCGTCGTCTCGAGCATCAGGCCCATGCTGGCGTTGTAGGGGGCGAGCCTTCTCATATCCTCTCCTGAGAGGAGGCCGGCGTTGGTGTGGGGGAGGAGGTCTCGATCCAGGGCCAGCTCCGAGAGCTCGATGATGTAGTCGATGAGGTCGCACCATCCGGTTGGTTTGAGAAGGTCGCCGAAGCCGGAGACCTCCCAGGGCGCCTCGCCGAGGGAGAAGAGGGCCTCGGTGCAGCCCGCCGACGCCCCCCGGTCCAAAAGCTCGATCGCCTCCTTTCGGCTGATGATCTTCCCCTCGTCCCGGCGAAAGCCGCAGTATAGACAACGATTCCTGCAGACGTCGGTGACGGGGATGAAGACGTTCCGGGAGTAGGTGAGAAGCTTTCTCATGATCGGGGCCCGAGGATCGCAGAAAAAAGTCTGAAAATTGAGATGGGTGGTGACCGGACGGCTTCAGCGCCGGAGCTCCACCAGCTTCAGCTTGTGGCCGAGATCACACTCCTCGGGGGCCTCGCCCACCACCTCGGCGATGGTGCAACGGTCTCCAGGCTTCAGGCCGACGGGGTGGCAGAGCTCGTACATGGTGCAGTCGTACTCATCGCATTTGGGCGGCTCGAAGACCGTCTTGGACCCGGCGAAGGCCTTCCTCGCGTCGATGGCCGCGATGATGGGGCTCTCGGTCACCTCCACCGCCCGGACTCCCGCCTCGTGGATGGGGCATTCGTGGACCAGCTCCCCACGAATCCCCAGGATCCTGTACCTCCTCCCGGACTCGAGGTTGGTGCAGGTGTTCCTGAGCTTGCAGGTCTCGCATTCTGGCGATGGGGCGTTGAATATGAACTCCATCCCTATCGTCGCGAGCTTGGTTCCTATCAGGGTGATCTGTGTAGCTGCTTCGGACATGGTATTCGCCTCAAGGGAATAATTATAATATTTTTGTCTTCTTGGCGGCTGCGGTGGCTGCCTCTCTGGTGAGGCCCGAGCCGAGGATGGTGTACCGCTCGGGGCGGATAGTGTGGGCGGAGGTTAAGGCCTCGATCACCACCTCCTCGTCGAGGCCGATCTCGGAGGCCGAGGTGGGAGCCCCCACCTCTCGCAGGGCGTCTCGGATCATCTTCCAGTCGCCGCCGTGAAGGTACATCATGACGATGGTGCCGAGGCCGCATAGCTCGCCGTGAAGGGCCTTTCCGGGAGCTATTTTGTTTACGGCATGGGCGAACTTGTGCTCTGAGCCGCTGGCGGGACGGGAGGAGCCTGCGATGGACATGGCGACGCCGCTGGATATGAGGGCCTTGACGACGACCCTCGCCGACTCTTCGAGGCCAGGCTTCAGATCCGGGGCGGTCTCGACGATCATCCTCGCCGTCATCTCCGATAGAGCTGAAGCGTACTCGCTGTACTCCTCGCCCCGGAGCTGGTGGGCGAGCTTCCAGTCCCTTATGGCGGTGTAGTTGGAGATTATGTCGCCGCACCCGGCGGCGAGGAGCCGTTCGGGGGCCTTGGAGATGATGGCGGTGTCGGCAATGATCCCCAGGGGGGCCTGGGCAGAGACCGAGGTCGTCTCGCCGTCGATGGTGAGGGAGGCCTGGGCAGAGCATATGCCGTCGTGGGAGGCGGCGGTGGGGATGGAGACGAAGGGGACCCCCGCCCTCACCGAGGCGAGCTTGGCGACGTCTATCGACCTTCCGCCGCCGACGCCTATGAGAAAGCCCGCCTTCATCTCAGAAACAAGCCGTTCTGCCCTCTCCACCTCTTCGAGTTTTGAAAATTTTGTGATCATGAGGCCCGTTTCAAAGCCGCGATCTTCCATCCGCTGAGAGATCTCTTTTCCCACCAGGGTGGAGGTCTTGGGGCCCGTCACGATGAGAGCTCCGCCCTTCAGTTTGAGGTCTCTGCAGACGTCGGCCACCTCTGCCGCGACGCCGCTGCCGACCACCACCAGTCTCGGAAGCTCCATCCATTTGGATCTGCTCAACAGGTCTCACCAGCTGAGACAAATTTCGTACCTCTACGAATATAAACGCTCCCTCGGACGCCCTCACCATGGACCGAAGACGAGGCGCGGAGAATACATCTAACTCAAAAAAACAAACAAAAAAACTAAAATCAGTCTTTTCGGAGGCTCTTCAGTACGAAGAGGACCCTCTCCCGGTACCTGTTGACCTCGGAGCTGGTCCGCACCCGGGGCCTTGGAACCTCGATCTGGATTATCTCGTTGATCTGGCCGGGGCGGGCGGACATGATCACCACCCGGTCGGCGAGGTAGATCGCCTCGTCGACGCTGTGGGTGACGAAGATGACGGTCTTCTGCTGCTCCTGCCAGATCCGGAGAAGCTCCGACTGCATGATGTTTCGGGTCTGGGCGTCGAGAGCGCCGAAGGGCTCGTCCATGAAGAGGGCCTTGGGATTGTTCACCAGGGCCCGCACGATCGCGACCCTCTGCTTCATCCCCCCCGAGAGCTCGTGGGGGAAGCTGCCCTCAAACCCCTCGAGGCCGACGGCCTTCAGGTACCTGCGGGCCTTCTCGTACCGATCCCTCTTCGAGACGCCCTTCAGCTCTAAACCGAAGGCGACGTTGTCGAGGATCGTCCTCCAGGGGAAGAGGGAGTACTCCTGAAATACCATCCCCCTCTGGGGCCCCGGACCCTCGATGGGGACGCCGTCCAGGAGCACAGCTCCGCTGGTGGGCCTCTCGAGGCCCGCCATGATCCGGAGGAGGGTCGTCTTGCCGCAGCCCGAGGGGCCGAGGAGGCAGATGAACTCCTTGTCGTCGACGGAGAGGTTGACGTCGTGGAGGGCCTCAAAGCGCTTCCCCTTCACCGAGAAGCTCTTCGAGAGGCCCTTTATCTCCAGGAGGGCGGTCATTGGGGAGAGGTTGGTCGGCGGAGGTATAAGGCTTTTCTGTCGCGAGGAGTCAAGGCCACCATCGGCCCACGTCCTCGATGGCCCGGGCGGTGTCTTTTAAGATACTTGCACGTCAAACCGCTTTAGAAGTTCTCCACTACTACCGTCCAGGATGTCAAAGCGAATTATGGCAGGCGGAAGGGATCTGTGAATCCATACACTACCCGAGAACCTACCTTCAGAATCAACTAAGCACTTGGATTGAGGCCACCATTTGTTCGTATGAATCTTTATATCTACGATCAAGTCTAAAACATGTGGGAGTACTTCTCCTTGGATTTCGTATTCTCTTGAACTTGGATCATCGCCTACACCAATTGGATTACTTAGCCAATTGGAAAAATCTGGAATAAATCTATTTTTGCCAAACATGTTGAAGCCCTGCGGCTTTGTAATCATGATCATCAAGTCATTTGCTTTAATGTTCTCTACAGGAGACCTCTCAACACTCACGTGACTTACCTCCTCTTCGTCGTATTCTACGTTTTTTCGGATAGGGATGTGAATAGTAAGCGTTTGCTGTTCCCAGTTCCGGATCGCCTGGATAATTTTAAAAGCCAAGTTATCTGGTGAGGTAAAACCAGAACGTATGCAATCCCGACTTACACGTTGGCGGAACTCACCTTGTTTCTTCCGTTTTTCGTCAGGTTCGATAAGGTTATTAGGGACAGGGAAGTATTCTGGAGCAAAAAACATTAGGCATGGAATCTGCTTGAATAAGGCTGCCTCGTACTCCATCTCAGTGTACGACTTTTTGCCTCCCTTTGGGCAACTCCCATATAAATGCCCAATTATGCCCACGAATAAATCGCATTCGCCCACCTTGTCACAGCAGAAATCATACGGGTTTTTATGCCGGGCTCCGAAGTCCTCCATGCGGACGCAATGATAGCCGTCCAGCTCCTCGATGGCGCTGTAAGCTGCATCTCGGTACTCTTTCAGATCTCTGGAGGTGGAGCTGAGGAAGACGACCTTCTTGATGAGCATGAGAATTCAGACCAAATGTTGTACGAAGGCATTAAAATAGTTTTGGATCATGCCTGCAGAACATGTCTCACCTGCTCTACCTATCCTCGCCCATCTCGGCTGGAAGGAAACAGCCGCCCTTTCGCCTCCGCCTCCCGCCTCGGCCCCAGACGGCGAGCGCCAGCCTCACCCCTGCACTTCGCCCTCGATCCCCAAAATGTAGCTCCTGATTGGCACCTCCTTTCCCGCCATCTTCAGCGCCTGCCAGACGATGGCCTCCAGATTCGAGGAGCGTGGGACCTCCATCTCCAAAACGGTGATATCCTCGATCTCGTGGGCTTTTAGGATCGCGGCCAGCCTTTCGTCCAGCTTGTGGCAGCCGATGAGGGTGATCCTCCCCCGGATGAAGTCTCTGGTGACGGCGGGCGGGGCGGTGGCGGTGCAATCGGCGAGCGGCGATCAGGATGCGGGCGCCAAATCGGCGCAAAGACGAAATATAGAGGGAGAAAAGAGAAAGAGCGACAAAAGCAAAAGGGGACGAAGACGGCTCGAAAGCACTTCGGACCGCTTCGCTCGGCTCACTTTTTCTTCTTCGCCCCGGCCCCCTCCACGATCTCGACCTCCTCCTCGACGACCCCGGGAACCTTTTCCTTATCGAACTGCTGCTGGACGTCGCAGCCGAGCCTTCCGATGGCGTCGGACCTGCACT
>CAZHAO010000039.1:0-3354 GCA_964530375.1 uncultured Methanotrichaceae archaeon | reverse complement strand
TCGAACTGCTGCTGGACGTCGCAGCCGAGCCTTCCGATGGCGTCGGACCTGCACTGCCTGCAGTGCCTCATCTGCCTCATGATCTTGGATAGCTCGTCCTGAACCGCCTTTTTCTCGGCGGGGGTCGGGGGGGTGATGTGCGAGAACCGATACTGGGGAATGAGGGGCATCACGTTCTGGATGTAGACCCCCAGCTTCTTGACGGTCTTCGCGATCTCCACCACGTGGTCGTCGTTGATGGTGGGGATGAGGACGGTGTTCACCTTGACGATCATCTTCCTCTTGACCGCCTCCTCGAGGCCCCTCAGCTGGTGGTCGAGGAGGATCTCCGCCGCCTCCAGGCCGGTGTACTTCTTCCCCTGGTAGATGACGTACTCGTAGATCTCCTTTCCGATGTTTGGATCGACGGCGTTAAGGGTCACAGTGACGTTGCTGATCCCGAGATCGTCGAGGCGGTCGATCTCGTCAGCGAGGAGGAGGCCGTTGGTGCTGATGCATAAGATGAGCCTAGGGTACTTCTCTCCAACGAGCCTGAAGGTCTCGAAGGTCGCCTCGTTGAAGAGGGGCTCGCCGGGACCTGCCACCGCCACCACCTTGATGTAGTGGAGCTTCTCCATCACCTCGTCGACCCGCTGGAGGGCTTCGGTGGGGGTGAGGACCTGGCTTGTGACTCCGGGCCTGCACTCGTTGACGCAGTCGAAGTCTCGAATGCAGTAGTTGCACTGGATGTTGCACCTCGGAGCGACGGCGAGGTGCATCCTGCCGAAGAGGTGGCAGGCCTTCTCGCTGAAGCAGGGATGCTCCTGGATCTTCCTCAGCTGCTCCGGGTCCCAGGGCACCTCCTGGTCGCCGACCTTGGCGGTGGGATAGACATTCTCGCTCATGATCACGAACTCCGAGGGATCTCTTCGGCACTTCTTCTCTAAAAGGCTATCCCAGATCTCCCGGGTCTGTACAGTTCCAGGGCCAAAAATCTTATCCAGCAGGGAGGCGTGGATTTCGGCATGTCCAAGAAAGAGGGGCGAGTGGTGATCTGGCCCGCCTACATCGACGCCGAGAAGTCGAGGGGCGATGGGAGACAGATCTCAAGGCGCGACGCCATCGAGAAGCCCACCGTCGACGAGATCATGGTGGCCGCCATGGAGATGGGCCTTGGGCCCGAGGCCGAAAGAGATAAGCACTACCCGAAAGAGTGGTGGGAGAGGCCCGGCCGGGTCACAGTCCCAAAAAAGGGGCCCAAGACGGCCCTGGTAAAAGAGATCGCGATCAGGATCAAAAAAAGACGCACCTAAAAGAAGAAGCAGCCGATCCTGGCGGGGTGCCAAGAGCTGACGATCAAAGGACCTCGAAGATCCGTCGAGTCCCCCTCCAGAAAACGCCGCAGGGCCGATAGTCAGCGGTCCTGGGCGGTCTCCACCTCTTCTACGATCTCTTTACCCGCCACGACCTCGTCGATGCTGTGGATCACGCCGCCGAAGTCCTCTATCACCGACTCCACGGCCAGGTAATCGATCTTGTCTCCTTTGATGGTGATCTTGATCGTCTCTGTCTGCTGGTCAACTTCAGATAGGCTCAGGTTCACCCCGGTTATTCCGCCGAGCTTGCTCAGAGCCTCGGCAAGCTCCAAAATTGTGGGTACATGCGGCTTCAATACGTCCAAAACCAATCGTCTTATCGCTGTGGTCATCGAAAACTCCCAGTATGGTCAGGGCTGGTTTTGTTGAAGGCAATACTTAATAATGTTTGTGATTCAGGCATCCTCATGATCGACCTTCACACCCACACCGTCTTCAGCGACGGCGAGCTGATCCCCAGCGAGCTGGTCCGCAGGGCCGAGATGAAGGGGTGTCGAGCCCTCGGGATCACCGATCACGTCGACTTCACCAACGTCGAGTTCGTCCTAAACCACGTCTCGAAGGTCAAGGAGCTGGAGGACGTCCTGGAGATGAGGATCCTCTCCGGCATCGAGATGACCCACGTACCCCCTCCAAAGATGGAGAGGCTGGCTACTTATGCCCGGAGGCTCGGCGCCGACCTGATCGTCGTCCACGGGGAGACGCCCGTGGAGCCTGTGGCCCCGGGGACGAACCGGAAGGCCCTCGAGATCGGCGCCGAGATCCTGGCCCACCCAGGCTTCATCACCCCCGAGGAGGCGGACCTGGCTCGAGATAACGACGTCTGCCTCGAGCTGACCGCCCGGCGCGGCCACAACATCGCCAACGGCCACGTGGCGAGGCTCGCCCTGGAGGCGGGGGCTAGACTGGTCGTCGACACCGACGCCCACGCTCCTGAGGATCTGATCGACCGCAAGAGGGCGATCGAGATCGCCAGGGGCGCGGGCCTAACCCTGGAGCGGGCGGTGGCGGTGGTCGAGAAGCACGCCATCATCGACCTCGACCTCTGACGACGACTCCGACGAAGAGATGGTACCTTGGACGTGGTGGCGGTCGACATCTCAGGAAGGCACGCTGTAGGCGGAAAATACATCATGGTCTCCGCCTCGGTGGCGGCGAGGATATCCCCGGAGGGGATCGAGAGGACGAGGTGGATCAGGCTCGTCCCCCTGGTGGCGGAGTCGGTGGAGATGGAGGTGGTGATAAAGCTGATCGAGGACTCTGTCCGGGGGCTGTCTGGCGTCGTCCTGGCCGAGAAGGGTGACCTCTACAACCTCGCGCGGTGGCGGGTGGAGAGCATCCTGGGACGCGAGTTCAAGTACCCCGAGTCCCGGGGGGAGAGGAGGGCGATGGAGCTCGCCCACCACGCCTCCTTCGCGGGCCGAAAGCTGGTCTTGAGGCTGATGGAGGAGGGGCTAGGCTCAGGGGTTTTGAAGAGAGCCGGAGGGGCATGAAGAGGGATAAGACGGCGGTGCTCCTCTTCCGGGAGGACCCGAGGGATGAGCACCATCCCGAGAAGATGGCGGAGCTTTTGGGCCTCGCCGAGGCGGCGGGCTACAGGGTTCTGGCCGAGATCTCCCAGAGGCGGGGCAGAGACAGGAGGTTTCAGCTCGGAAGGGGTAAGATCGTCGAGGCTGCCTCTCTCTCGCCCGAGAAGCTGATCTTCAACGAGCCCCTCAGCCCAGGCCAGATCTTCAACATCGGAAAGGAGTTTGAGGTTGCTGCCATGGACAGGTTCAACCTAATCCTGGAGATCTTCGCCTCTCGGGCCTCTTCGAGAGAGGCGAAGCTTCAGGTGGAGCTCGCCCGCCTCTCCTACGAGGCCCCCTTCGTCCGGACGATCGAGTCCCTCAACAAGCTGAGCGAGCGGCCGGGCTATAGGGGCTCGGGGAGCTACGACGTCTCGATGTACCGGGACATCAGGGGGAGGATGACCAAGATCAGGGCGGAGCTGAAGGCG
>CAZHAO010000038.1:0-12620 GCA_964530375.1 uncultured Methanotrichaceae archaeon | reverse complement strand
CCCGGAATATGATTCCGGGCTTAGATGGGGTGCGAAATAGTTTCAGGACTCTACATAGATTTTCGTCGTGTAAATGGCAGCTTTGATGCGGGCGCAGGGCGGCGGGGATGGCTCCGCGCCCTGGGGAGAGGATCGGGATAGTATTTTGTAGTAGTAACTACAACTGATGGTGACAGGTGGAAGAGATGGCTTTAACGGAAGTCAAGAGAGAAGATGCCGATCTGCACGCCTCCGACTCTTATGGGGAGTTCAGCAAGGAGTTTATAGCGGAGGTGCTGGAGGCCGAAAAGGAGTGTAAGATGGGCCTGTGCAAGCGTTTTGACAGCGTGGATGACCTGCTCGCTTCCCTTGACGAATGAAAAAGCTCTCAGACTTTTATCGGCCCGAAAAGGCCCAAACCTTCGACGACTCTTTCAGAAGGCTTACAAAAAAAGATAAAGTTTTAGCTGGGAGAATAAAACGAAAGATCAGAGATATATGTGAATATCCCGAACGTGGAGAGCCGTTGACGGGGAATTTAGCTGGCAAATGGTCCATCCACGTTGCAGATCATTATGTGATTTTATATGAAGTAATCCACGAAGAACAAGTTGTACGACTTTTAAGCGTTCACCATCACGATTACGCTTACGGCAGAAAATCTTGAATGGCTCCCCAACGTGGAGCCTGACAAGCCCTTGACACAAGCGAACTTGCCTGCTCCGAGACAAAATAGCAGACAGATCTTCGATTATTCGCATCCTTTTGGTGATCCGATCCAAAGGCTGATAATGGCGGCCAAAACCGGCCTTGGCGCGCCCCTCCCCCACGAGCGCCGCCCGGCGGGCGGTCCCGCCCACGATCCGGCGACGGCGGGGAGGCGGCAGGGAGGAGCGTGCGCCCAGGGGCGAGCTGACGAGGTGATCGATGGGCGAATGGCTCAGAACGAGCTAGGAGGACGACGGTGATCATCCTTCCAATTCGGCTGCCTTCAGATATGCGTCAATGATCTCTTCGATCTCAGCCCTTCTCCTCAAATTTAGGGAGACTTCAACGCCGTAAGATGTAGGCTTCTCCAAAATCAGCCCTTCTTTGATCAAAGCTCTCGCGACAGCCTTCGCCTCGCCGCGAAGGTCCGAGGGCAGGCCTTTCGGGAGGTTATCCAAGCTGGTACGGACCGGACCCCATTTTCCTTTTCGGTCCAGCTTGTTGAGGATCACACCTCTCAGTCTAAGCTCCCTATCCATTCGCCTATCCATTCGCGAAATAGGAGATCTTCATATTACTTAAATTTATTCGGTTATCTTATTTGATTTTATATGAGTTCAGAATACAATACTATGACGACAAGATTTATAACGTGTATAAAACCAACGTATATACATCGACATCCTCGTTTATGGATAAATAAAGGAGAAGAAAAGAAAAGGAGGATAGCTCGGGCATGGCCAGCAAAACGACAAACAAAGAAGCCCCGGATGCGGAAGAAGAATCCCTCTTTCTCAAGGTCCTAGGGGGCAAAGATCCCACCCTGAAGATCCTGGACTTCCTGATGGACAACATCGGATTCGACTATTCCAAGACCGACATAGCCTCGGGCGCGGGGATCAGCAGGACGACCCTCTTCTCGGTTTGGGAGAGCCTGGAGACAAACGAGCTTGTCGCCTTCACCCGCGAGGTCGGTCGGGCGAAGATGTACAGGCTGAACATGAAAAACGAGGTGGTGGCGAAGCTCATCGAGCTGGACCGGGCGATCTCAGATTTCTATGCCTCCAAGCTCAACAGGCAAACTGTTGTATTGGAGGACGCATCAGAAAACAGATCGGGCATACCAATCTGTCTCTTGTGATAGCATTTATCTAAAATTAGGTGATGACGGCCAAAACCGGCTTTGGCGCGCGCGCCCCCCCGAGCGCCCGGCGGGCGGTCCCGCCCCCGGTCCAACGACGGGCCCGGATGGCCACGCGCTAAGGGGCGAGCTGACTAGATTCGCTGGAACGAAGGAGACATCTCCGTCGTCCTAGCCTGCGAGCTGATCATGCAGGCCGATCCGCCAGAGGCGAGTTTTTAAATTCCTTGCCATCGAATGCTCTTCACAGATGGAACCTGAGACCAACATAGATCAGCGCCCAGTGATCCAGGCGAGCGAGATCCTGGCAAAGATCCAGCGGGGCGAGGACGTCGAGTACGACGGCGTCATCGTCGACGGCGACCTGGAACTCAGCGGCCTCAAGCTGCCCACCGAGCACGTGGAGAGGACCGAGATCGAGAAGCACCTCGAGCTCTCCGACGAGCGGAGGGTGATCGGCTCAAAGATATCCATCGCCAACTCGGAAGTTAGGGGGGAGGTGGACCTCAGCAACGCGCGGTTCCTGGAGCCTATCGCCTTCAACGGGGTCAAGTTCGAAGGCAAAGCCAGCTTCCAGGAGGCCGAGTTCGGCGGGACCGCCGACTTTGGCGGATCCGAGTTCGCCGGGGACGCGAGCTTCCTTGGAGCTCGGTTCAGCGGCGACGCCGACCTCTCCGAATCCAGATTCGGCGGAGACGCGAGCTTCCTCGGAGCTCGGTTCAGCGGGGATGCTAACTTCGGGGGATCCAGGTTCGGCAAGTTCGCCGACTTCTCGACGTCCGTCCTCGGCGGGGGGGCCAGCTTCGAGAGGGCCGAGTTTGCCGGGGAGGCCGACTTCGAGGTGGCTGAGTTCGGAGGAGACGCCGACTTCTCGCGAGCCGTCCTCAGCGGATATGCCAACATCCAGAGGGCTGAGTTCGACGGCGAGGCCGACTTCTCCGGGGCCAAGTTCAGGGGGGAGGCCGAATTTCAGGGAACTCAGTTCGGCGGGGATGCAAAATTCCAGAGAGCCGAGTTCGGCGGGGATGCCGACTTCGAGGATGCCCAATTCGGCAAGTCCGCCGACTTCTCGGCGACCGTCCTCGGCGGAAGCATCCGCTTCGGTGGAGCCGAGTTCGGCGGGGATGCCGACTTCCTGAGAGCCAGGTTCGACGGCGAGGCCGACTTCAGAGGAGCTTTATTCGGCGGAGATGCCGACTTCGGGAGAGCTCTTTTTAAAAGGACGGCCTCCTTCGATCACGACCAGTTCGACGTAAGCGTCAGCTTCAAAGATACGAAATTCTCAGATCCCGCATCCCAAGAGCTGGCATGCAGAACGGCAAAAAGAAAGATGGATGGAGAGGGAGATAAGAGAGAATCGGATTATTACTTTTATAGGGAGATGGAGGCGAAGAGGATGAGAAATGGGATTAAGGGGATCGAAGAGGGAGCCGATGCGCCTCCGAGCCTGCCATCCAAGATCAAGAGGTTCCTCATTTACGACGTCCTCGAGCGCATCTTCATTCAAACCATCTTCGGCTATGGCGTCCGCCCTTTCAACGTCGCAAAAGCGTGGCTTATCGTCGTATTCGCTCTCGGCCTCGTTTACTGGATCGGATCCGGCGTCGAAAAGGCAGGCTATGCCCTAGAATGGTACGAGTACTTTTATTTCAGCATAATCAATGCCGCAACCCCCGGATATGCCAGCTACACCCCTGCATCGGGGCTTTATGCCCTCATTGCAGGGGCCCAGGCGATATTCGGCACCTTCATGGTGGCCGCCTTCATCGCCACCTTCGCGAGGAAGTGGCAGCGGTGATGCGGACGCGGGCTGGCGCGCCCCCGGTCCGGCGACGGCAACGCGGTCGGGACGGCCAAGCACCAGAGGGCGCGAAGGGTCCCGCCACCGCCGCCTCGAAGCCCCACCGAATTATGGGGCACCTCACCCTTTGAGGAGATACCCGCCGTCTACGGGAAGGGCGACCCCGGTGATGAAGCTCGCCTCCTCCGAGAGGAGGAAGAGGACCGCTCGGGATATCTCCTCGGGCCTTCCCAGCCGACCCATGGCGTGAGCTCCCACCAGGGCCTCGAACCTCTCCTCGCCCATCTTCTCGAAGAGAGGGGCCGTAAGCTCCGTGGCGACGTAGCCTGGACAGACTGCATTGACCCGGATATTCTCTCGGGCGTAGTCGAGGGCGAGAGACTCAGTGAGGCCGATCATCCCGAACTTGCTCGCGTTGTAGGAGGTCCGGGTCCGGAAGGCTTTCAGCCCGCCGACAGAGGAGATGTTGACGATGCTTCCCCCGCCGCCTTCGAGCATCTGCCCGACCGCGGCCTTGGAGCAGTTGAATGCCCCCGTCAGGTTCACCTCCAGGGTTGCCCTCCAGTCGTCGAGATCCGTCTCGGCGATCCTGTTCCGAGAGGGGTTGATGGCGGCGTTGTTAACAAGGCCGTAGGCGGTGCCGGTCGAGTCCCTGATGCGATCGAAGACCTCCCCGACCCGCCGGTCGTCGGAGACGTCGCCCTCGTGGCAGAAGAACCTGCCATCGTCGGCGACGGTGGAAGCGGAGAAGGCCTCCTGGCGGGCTTCGAGGAGCTTCTCGGGCCTCCGACCCAGGATGTGGACGAAGGCCCCTTCGTCGTAAAGATCTTTGGCTATCCGCTTTCCGATGCCGATCCCGCCTCCCGTTACGACTACGGTCTTGCCGATGAACCGGCCATCTCTCCAGAGATCCCCAGGCGCCATCTATCGTTGTTATATCAACTGACCATATATAGCTAGATGCCAAGTCGACAAAAGAGCCACCTTCGCGAAGATGAGACGGTGGGAAAGGGAGCCGGATTTTGATTTACATAAACCGAAGCCTTCGGCATCGCCACCTTCTTCGACCTTTCTCAAGGCCTCCGCCCTCGAAGCATCGCCCTCCTCCATCACCACCAGCTTTTGGGCGGTCTATGGTCTTCGAACCGCCCGCAAAGCCCCCTTCGACGAGGCGTGGGAAACAGCTAAATAGTTTTTGAAGACAAATTGTACATTTAAGCAATGAAGGGGGGGACCGTGTCGGAGTTTGATCTGAGGAGAGGATCGGCCTTCCGGAGGGCCGAGCTGGAGTCGAAAGTTCCAGGCCGTCCTGATGCACCAATTCTGAAGAGGGTAATCACGGAAGCCTGATCTGCATGGTCCTGAAATGTGAGGGAGAAACATGAAGAAAATTATGGCAGTATGTTTTATCTGTCTCTTGAGCCTATCTTTGAGCTCGACGATCTTTTCTTCGGCTCTGGCTCAGGGCGATCCTGGCAGCACCAGCAAGATCACGTTGCAATACCTTCTCGATGAGCCCACCGTCGACAGGGGAGCGGTGACGCTGGCAGGCCCCGAAGGTTTAGAGGAGGTTTACGACTCGGTGACGATACCAGGGCTCGACAACCGGATCGTCCCGGGCGAGCCGGTCCTGCCCGTCAGGACGGCCAGGATACTGATACCTTACGGCGAAGAGGTTCAGGAGGTGAAGGTAGTTCCTGGAAACGAGAAGTATCTCGGCACCGTCTCCATAAGGCCGGGCCAAAACTCCGTCCCCATAGGATTCACCGAGAACTGCACCGGCTGCAACCCCGAGGAGAGCTGGGGTGCGACGCCAGATCTCTCGCTCCTGAACGAGGAGATCTACGGGTCAGAAACGCCATATCCTGAGGCTGCCTACTCGGTCCTCGGAGTCCAGAAGAAGCACGGCTACCAGATCCTCTACGTAAATCTGTACCCGATCAAGTACATCCCCAAGACCGGTGAAGCTTACAGCTTCGGGGCCTTCGACGTCGAGGTGACGACGGCCCCAAGAGAGACCCTCGACCTTGGCCTCTTCCGAGGTCTTCCCGAAGACCGGGAGGAGGTCGACAAAATGGTCGACAACCCCGAAAAGACGCTCACGTACGCCTCAGATCTGGCGTTGGCCGGCAAATCCCTCCTCCTGGACGGCGACTACAAGTACGTCATCATCACCAACCAGTACCTGAAAGACGCTCCGATACCCTACAACTTCCAGGCGTTGGCCGAAAGGAAAAACTCCAAGGGCGTCCCTGCAGCCATAGTCACAGTGGAGGAGATCCGCGCCGCCTACAAGTACACCCTCCACAGGGACGACCAGGAGATGATCAGGAACTTCATCAAGGACGCTTATTTGAATAATGGCATAAGGTACGTCCTCCTGGGCGGCGACGGGGACGGCCAGCGGGTCGGCGGCGAAACCTGGGACCCGATCGTGCCCACGAGACTTCTTTACGCCTGGGCTTACGAGCCTGACCCCGACTCCAGTTTCATACCAGAAGATAGAGTGGGGATAGCCTCCGACCTCTACTACGCCTGTCTTGAGGGGAACTTCGACGGCGACAACGACGGGATATACGGCGAGCCGGAGGACGGCGTCAACCTCCACGCCAACGTATACGTCGGAAGGGCCCCGGTGGACAACTACGAGGAGCTCTCCAACTTCGTGCGAAAGACGCTGGCCTATGAGTCCACCAAACCCAACGACCCGTACCTTACAGCGATGTGGTTAGTAGGCGAATACCTGGAGCCGATGGTCTATCCGAAGACAAACGTGAGCGATCCTGAGGGCCAGCCTCCCGGGACGGTGGCCACGTACTGGGGCGGAGACTACAAAGACAGGATGAAGCCGCTCATCCCTGCAGTTTTCAATAACTGGACCCTTTACGACCGGGACTATCCCGGAGACGAATGCAACTGCGATCAGCACGACTGGCCGAGGTCCCTGCTGATGGAAAAGATGAACAACGACATGATCCACGCCATAAACCACATCGGAACCGCCAACTTCTGTGACATCGTCGCTTACGTCATGAAGATGGGCTACAACCACGCCGACGCCCTCAACAACACCAAGTACTTCTTCGGCTATTCCCAGGCCGGGTACGCCGCGGCCTTTGACAACAGAGATCCCGAGGGGGTTTACCTTCCCCACGACTGCGTCCTGGAGCACTTTGTCGCCGCTCCGGCGGGGGCCTTCGCCTTCATAGGCAACTCCAGGTACGGCCTGATAGATCTGAACGAGATCAACGATAGCCCGTCTCAGAAGTTCGATCTGGCCTTCTGGCAGGAGATGTTCTCCGGTAACGCCACGAAGAACATCGGCCTTGTGAATCAGCTATCCAAGGAGAAGGTCATAACCTCTGGGGCCGATAACAATACGATGTACTGCTACTACGAGATCACCCTCCTGGGCGATCCGGAGACTCCCTTCATCATCCCCTCTGCCGCAGCCCTGGAGACGGGGGAGGAGACGCCGGTGGTGGTGGAGGCTCCAGCCACAGAGCCCGCAGCAGGGCAGAGCGCTGAACTCGATATGCCCGACCTCTTCGGAGAAGGGCTGAGCTTCGATGCGAATGAGTTCGAGTTCAAGGAGATGAAGTTCGACTTCGGAGAATTCGGGGATTCGATGAACTTCTGACCGCTATTCGGATCAGAGGCATAAGACGGAAGACGGGACCGCGGGCCTTCTCCGGGCCCCGTCCTCATTTTATCTCTTCGTCCAGGCTGAAGTACCGATGAACGGAGATGTCCCTCAGCCCTGCGATCTTACGCCACTTAATCTCAGGATAGCGCTTTCTGATATGAGGCGGGATCTGCCTTGCGAACTCGCCCAGGGCCACCAGATTGTAAACGACGGCATCATGGAACGGGTGACGAGATCGACTGGATGGCCAAGAAGATCATCCAAAAAGAAATTCAGATCGATGTGCCCGTTGAAGGTGGCAGGCCCCCAAAACTCCACCAGGACGTCCACGTCGCTATCTGGCCGGGCCTCGTCCCTGGCAGCGGACCCGAAGATGGCGAGGCTCTTAATCCCCCCATCTCGACCAGCTCATCCCTGGGGGCTTCCAGCCTCTGGAGGATCTCAGATCGTCTCCGTCGTTCCGATGCATCGGGAGCTGAAGCCTGGAACCCTCAGAAGCGTATTGAAGCTGGTGAAGATCGATCCTGTGGAGTTCGAAAGACGCCTGTGAGAGGGCTTTTGGGGTTCGATCCGCCTATTTTTGTGCCGTCCCGAGGGCGTAACTGAGAATCGATTCCGCTCCCATCACCTCACCCCCATCGCCTCTGGCAGCAGCCCCACCGCCCGGCGAGGCCGTCAAAAACCTGATTTCAAGAGGGATCATCCTGAGATCGCGTTGCAGAAGATCGCCGGCATGAGGGAAGTTCTGATTCATCAGCGCTTCGGAGTGGATCTCGCACTCACCTTGGACGTAATTCCAGAGCGACATCCCTGATCTGAAGCTGAAAATTTCCAGGATCAAATAAGTGATGAAATAGACTTGATCTTGTGTGACCTTTCGGATATTCTGGACTCCTCCATCGGCTGCAGCCGCCACGCCCCCATTTCGGAAGCGCCCCACTTCGGCGATGCTACCTTGGAGGGGCGTGGGCGTGGCATATCGGCAGGTACATCAACGATTGTGTCGATCGATCTCTTATCAGGGCGGATGCCCAATTTTCTGTCCTAAAGCGCATTCGTGACCAGCTGTGAAATTCGGGTTCGCTGTGCAGGTGACCCCCACCCAAATCTGGTCGACAGTTCCTGGCCGGGCCGCGCATGCATTCCATGCCATCGTATAGAGATCATCTGCGACCTCCTGCTGCCTGCCAGAAGCTACTATATCATCATCGAGATATTGGATGACAAGCTCAACCCCAGGCTCGGGGGTCCAAGGTCGATCGTATATCGCCACTTCCTGGGGGTGATATCCCGACAAGGTCGCATTGGCCAAAATTTCATCAACTATATCCTCTCTCACGTCAAGGGCCAGGGGGATGCCCTCTTCGCTGGCCGCCGCCATCGTTGCCATCATCAATGCGATGGCAACCCAACATAATAGTTTTGTTTTCATTTCCACCACAATCCACTACTACGAGCTCTCTTGGGGATGGTATCAAGCGTTTCGTGGTTTCCTCCATCCGTTCGAAATTGCTTTATATTCCCTTTTCATGGAGACGCTCGTTGAAGATGCTTATTTAAAACCCATAATATAAATAAGTATCCCACCTTAATTCTCCCTTTTGTCAGGATGACCATTGCTAAAGCAAGGGGGTTTCCTTCTCATGCTCCGCCAGAAGTCCCTCGGCGTCCTCCTTAGAAAAACGACGTAAACCGGCCGCTTTCTTCGGTTTGATCTTGTGGGGAGAATTGACCGACGAGAGCGACGATGCCATCCTGGTGGAGGAGGGGCGAGGGAGCCTGATGAACCTCTCGGGCTTGAGGATCGCAGCTCTCGGAGACCCCCCTCGCCCGCCCCGACCGCAAAGCGCCGAAAACGGCGTTATTGGCGGGCTATCGGGATCGAAGGGCTGGGAGAGAATCGACTATAATAACAGGAATTGAGGAAGGGACTCGAAGATGACCGAAAGCTCCACCATCCGATGTTACGATCGCACCGCTGCCGCCTACGACCTCTATCAGTCGACGGTGGTTCCCGAGTACGGGACCGCCATAGAGACGACGGCTTTGATCGTAGAACGGCTCCTGGGCAAAAGCCCGAAGGTTCTGGACCTGGGATGCGGCACCGGAAACGCCTCGGCCGCCATCCTGAAGAGGTCAGCCGGCGCCACGACGTTCCTTCTGGACGGCTCATCCTCCATGGTCGAGGCGGCGAAAGAGAAGATCGAGAAGATCTCGCCGGGCTCGGTGATCGGATCGAGGGTCTGCGACCTGGCCGCCGAGGGCTGGGAAGGGGGCCTTGGGTCCGGCAACTTCGACTCCGTCGTCTCCACCCTGGTCCTGGAGCACCTGGACTTCGACAGCTACAAGACGGTCGTCAAGAAGGGCTTCGACCTTCTGAGGCCGGGAGGATGGATGATCGCCGTCGAAGGGTACGCTGAGGAGGAGAGCGACATGGTCGGCTGGTTCAGCGAGCAGATGGATGAGAGGAGGGCCCTCATCGAAGACCCGGAGCTATCCGATTTCGTATCGGGTCTGCGGTCGAAAGAGGAGGTTCATTTCTACGCGAGCAAGGGAGATAAGGCGGCCTGGTGGAGGGAGGTCGGGTTCGACCGAGTTCACGTCGTCTGGCAGTACCTCTGCATCGCCCTGATGGCGGGAAGAAGGCCCTGATCCGAACGTTTCGCGCCCCCATCTGTCGCTCTGCTTTCACCCATCGCCCGAAAGACTTTTCTTAAGCCGGAATAAAACGGGGTTAACATCGCCGGACAGGGTTGCCGACAATTATATAATCTATAGCCTAAAGTAGTTCTCCGAGTTCCGGCTGAGAGCAGGAGAAAGCGGAGGGTTTGGGATGCATCAGATCGTAAGGCGAGAGGAGATGGCCAGCGGTAGCGTCATCTTGAACGAGATCGAGGCGCCCTTGATAGCCAAGAAGGCGAAGCCCGGCCAGTTCGTGATCCTCAAGGCCGACGAGAGGGGAGAGCGGATACCCCTCACAATGGCCGATGCCGACCCCGAGCGCGGGACCATAACGGTGATCTACAAAGTCGTCGGAAAGTCCACAGAGCTCTTCAAGAGCTTGAAGGAGGGCGACTCCTACCAGGACGCCGTCGGACCTCTGGGCCAGCCGACCCGTCTTGAGAAGGTCGGGACCGTCGTCAGCGTCGGAGGAGGGACCGGCGTGGCCGTCATCTACCCCATCACCCGGGGCCTGAAGAGGGCAGGGAACAGGGTCATCAGCATCATCGGGGCTCGGTCCGCCGACAGGATAATCCTGGAGGCGGATATGAGGGCCGTCTCCGACGAGCTCTTCATCTGCACCGACGACGGATCTCGCGGCCACCACGGCTTCGTCACCGAGATCCTGAAGAGGGTTCTTGAGGAGGAGACCTTGAACCTCGCCGTCGCCGCGGGGCCGGTCCTGATGATGAAGCTCGTCTCCGAGATGACGAGGCCCTACAACGTCAAGACGATCGTCAGCCTCAACCCCATCATGATCGACGGGACGGGTATGTGCGGAGGCTGCCGGGTTTTGGTCGATGGAGAGACCAAGTTCGCCTGCGTCGATGGGCCCGAGTTCGACGGCCACAAGGTAGATTTCGATCAGCTTATGCAGCGGCTCGATGCCTATCGGGCGGAGGAGAGGGAGAGCTCAAAAGCTCACAGGTGCAGGCTCGACAGGTAGCCGGTGATTCGATTCGCCCGGTTGCCGGTCATCACCCCGATCTGAAGTCGCATTTGAATTGAGGGAATCATGGCGGAAAATGAGGATGTCGCGGAGAAGAGGGCCCGGGTCGAGATGCCCGAGCAGGAGCCGGAGGAGAGGAGGAGGAACTTCGAGGAGGTCCCCCTCGGCTACACCCCAGAGATGGCGGTTCAGGAGGCTTCCCGATGTCTACAGTGCAAATCGCCGACCTGCATTGAGGGCTGCCCCGTGGAGATCGATATCCCCGCCTTCGTCCAGCTCATAAAGGAGGAGAAGTTCGACGAGGCGATAAAGAAGATCTGGGAGAAGAACCGGCTGCCTGCCGTATGCGGCCGGGTCTGCCCTCAGGAGACCCAGTGCGAGAAAAGATGCGTCCTCGCAAAGAAGGAAAGGCAGATCGCCATAGGAAACCTCGAGAGGTTCGCCGCCGACTTCGCCCGCCAGGAGGGTATCGAGAACGTCTCGCCGAAGCCGGAGCCTTCGGGAAAGAGGGTGGCCATCGTCGGGTCGGGGCCCGCGGGGCTGACCGTCGCCGCGGATCTTTTGGCTCGGGGGCACAAGGTGACGATCTTCGAGGCGCTCCACAAGCCCGGCGGCGTCCTCGTCTATGGGATCCCCGAGTTTCGGCTGCCGAAGAAGATCGTCGCCGACGAGATCAGATCCCTGGAGAAAGAGGGAGCAGAGATCAGATGCAACACCGTCGTCGGCAGGACGGTCACCATCGATGAGCTCTTCGAAGAGGGTTACGACGCGATCTTCGTGGGGATCGGGGCGGGCCTCCCTCGGTTCATGAACATCCCCGACGAGAACCTGGTGGGGATACTCTCCGCCAACGAGTACCTGACCAGGGCAAACCTGATGAAGGCCTACGCGTTCCCCGAGTACGACACCCCCATCCCCAAAGGGAGGAACGTCGTCGTCATAGGGGCTGGGAACGTGGCCATGGACTCGGCTCGGACTGCGATGCGGCTCGGGGCTGAGACGGTCCGGATCGTCTACCGCCGGTCCCGGGAGGAGATGCCGGCCCGGGCCGCCGAGATCCATCACGCCGAAGAGGAGGGGATCGAGTTCGTCTTGCTCGCAACCCCCGCCCGATTTATCGGCGACGAAGAGGGGCGGGTGGTGGGGATGGAGTGCCTTCGGATGGAGCTCGGCGAGCCGGACGCCTCGGGGAGGAGGAGGCCGGTCCCCATCGAGGGCTCTGAGTTTGAGATAAGATGCGACCTGGTCATAATCGCCATCGGTACCGGCGCAAACCCCCTTCTGACCCGCTCGACCGAGGGGCTGGAGCTGAACCGCCGGGGCTACATCGAGGCAGACCCCGAGACGGGAAAGACGAGCATCGAGGGGGTCTGGGCCGGTGGCGACATCGTCACCGGCTCGGCGACGGTGATCGAGGCGATGGGCGCGGGCCGGAGGGCCGCAAGATCGATCTCCGAATACCTGACGAAAAAAGCCTAGCTTTGGCCTCCATCCTTTGATTTGCAAGATGGACGGAGACTGAGATAAGGTCCAAGGGGGCCATGTTTTCAGAAGTCCCTTGATGCATCCGGCTTTCCGCATCAACGCTCCAAAGCATAGTATTTTTCGCAGCCCGGTCCCAATAGTCTTATGATCTTCACAAGATTATCATTCAGATTAGCTATCGATAGGTGCA